>DAOTYZ010000284.1:0-3741 GCA_034434555.1 Candidatus Roseilinea sp. | reverse complement strand
CGCAGGTCTTCCTGAACCAGGGTGTTGACGATGCTCAGCCCGAGGCTGGTTGGACCATGGGCGTCGCCGGCTGCTTTGCCTAGGCCATCGTCTTTCACCTCAACTTCTAACGTCCCGCCGCAGTCTATGAGCTGGATCACGATCTCGCCTTTGTCGCGGCCAGTAAATGCGTGCTCGATCGCGTTCTGCAACAGCTCATTGATGCACAGCGCGAGCGCGGTGGCCGCTCGCGTGTGCATGCGGATCGGGTCGCCGATCACGTGAACGGTCAGGTCGAGGTCGGGCCGCGTCATGTTGGCCCGCGTGAGGCCGGCGACGCGCATGACGACCTCGCGCACGTCCACCAGCCGGAACCCCTCCTGCGCCAGGACGTCGTGCACCGCTGCGATACTCATGATGCGATTGATGCTCTCGTGCAGTACCTCTCTGGCCGTCAGCCTATCGCCGGCTTGGTTCAGTTGCATCTGGAGCAGCATGACCACGTTTTGCAGGTTGTTCTTCACCCGATGGTTCATCTCTTTGACGATGGCCGCGTTGCCGATCAGGTGGGCGTTCTCGATGGCGAGCGCGATCTGATTCGCCAGCGTGGTGCATAGTTCCACTTGCGCTTCGCTAAACTCCCCCGCGTCCGCCGTCCACATGTTCAGCAGGCCGATCACGCGGTCGCGCAGCTTCATCGGCACGCACATCAGTCCAAGCAGCGCAGCCTGGATGGCCCACTGGGCGTGGGTTGGCTGTAGCTCGTAGTCCGCCCGATGCACCACCACGGGCTGGCTGAGTTGTTCAATCGTCAGCAACGGGAGTGCGTCCCTCGGCCAGGGCGGTTCAGGGGGCACATGAGGGTGTAGGTCATAGCTGGCGCGCGGCGTGAAGGCGTTGAGCGCCTCGTCCAGCAGCAGCACTGAGCAATGGCGGGCGTTCACGGCGCGCGCGCCCATCTCGGCCACCACGCGCAGCATTTCATCTAAATAAAGCGGCGAGATCGCGGCGCGGCTGACCTCGGCCACGGCCTGCATCTCGCGCACTTTGCGCTCGCTCTCCTCCTGCAAGATCGCCCGCTCCAAGATGCCGGCCACGACCTCGCCGATCAGCGAGACGAACTCGATCTCCCCCGGCGTCCAGGTATGCCGGCGGTAGGTCTGCACGTTCATCGCGCCGACCACCCGATCCTGGCTGACGAGCGGCACGGCCATCAGCGAGCGGAAGGCGCGTTCGCGCGTGTTGGGCACCTCGCAAAAGCGCGGGTCGCGCTGCGCGTCGCGCACAGCCACTACCTGCCGATGCTGCGCGGCCCAGCCGGTCAGCCCCTCGCCCATCTTCAGGTAACCATGGTCCACTGCCTGGGGGAAGAGGCCGGTCGTCGCTTTGAGGATCAGGCGCTGCGATCCGCTATCGAGCAGATAGATGGATGTCGAGTTCACGCCCATCACGCGCGTGGTCGTCTGCGCAATGCCGTTGAGGATCGAGCGCAGGTCCGATGTGGCGTTGATGGACAACAGGATCTCGCGGATTGCTGATAGCTCTTTTGTCTTGCGCTTGAGCGCGCTGCGCAGCGCGCTCAAGCTATCGGCGGCCTGCCTGCGATTGGCGACTTGGCGGGGCATGGGCGCATTTTATCGGCAGCACTGCGCGACCAGCCGCTCTCGATCGGCCTGCTGTTGGACGTCGAAGGACGCCGCGATCGGCAACACGGCGCGCGCCGTCTCAAGCAGCTCCGGGCGCACTACGACGACGGCGACGCGGTATGGCCCTGTGCGCAGGGCAACCAGGCCGTTTGTCCAACCATCGCCTTGCACCAGCTCTAACGGGCCAACCTCGTCCACGATAAGCAGGTCGCAGGGACAGCAACAGCTCAGTATCTGGTTTGCCCAGGCCAGCGCTGATGGGTTGACGAACCAGCGGCCCAGGCTCAGGCTGAACCCCGGTTGCGGCGATGCCCGACCAAGGCCACGGCGGGCGCCACTGCGAATATCCTCCACGTCGAAGCCGGCCCGCTGGCCGTCCATGATGACCGCTGGCGAGATCACGCCGGCCACATCGCATCCGGCGCGCTTGGCCTGCGCGATCAGGCGCTGGCAAAGCGTGGTCTTGCCGGCGCCGCGCGGGCCGGTGAGCGCATAGAGGGTCATGTCCATATCGCGTGTCGCCGCCCGTCTATCTCCACCAGCCGGATTGGCAACTGGTAGATGCGCCGAAGCGCAGCCTCGGTGAAGACCTGTTCTGCCGGTCCGGACAACGCCGGTTGGCCAGCGGCCATCAACAGCACGTCATCGGCCACGGCCAAGACGACCTCCGGCTCGTGGTTGGTCATCATCACGGCCAAGCCCTGGGCGCGCAGCGCGCGGACGATCTCGATCAGGCGCACCTTATTGTGTAAATCCAAGTGAGCGGTCGGCTCGTCCAGCAGCAGGACTTTGGGTTGCTGGGCGAGCGCGCGCGCCAGGAGCATGAGTTGACGTTCCCCTCCGCTCAGCGTGGGCACGGCGTGATCGGCCAGCGCAGCGATGCCGACCTGTTCCAGCGCACGCATGGCAATCCGATAGTCTTCTGGGCCGGGGATACCCAGTGGGGGTAAGTGCGGCGCGCGGCCCATTAACACATATTCCAGCACCGTGTAGTCGAAGGGGGTGTGCTCGCTCTGGGGCACGATCGCCAGCCAGCGCCCGCGCGCGTCGCGGGGGTAGGTACGAATGGGCCGCCCATTCAGCCAGACCTCGCCGCGCCATGGCCGCAGCCAGCCTAGGGCGATGGCCAACAGCGTGGTCTTGCCCGCGCCGTTCGGCCCAACCACAGCGAGCACCCGGCCGGCATGTAGCGCAAAGCTCACCTCGCGCAGGATGGGTGGGTGATCGCGCCGGTAGCCAAACGTGACCGCGTCGAAGCACAATACTGCGTCGCTCATGGCCGGGCGCGGATTTGCTGGGCCATCATCAACCCCAAGAAGATCAGCGCACCCAACAGCGAGGTCAGGATGCCGAGCGGGATCTCGCCGGCCAGCAGCGTGCGGGCAGCGTTGTCGCAGGCGACGGTGAAGATGCCGCCGATAAGGATCGCCGCCGGCATGCCAAAGCGCGTATCGGCGTTGAAGATGCGACGGGCGATGTGCGGCACGATCAGCCCTATCCAGCCCACGAGCCCGCTGATGGCGATCATGGCTGCCGTGGGCACGACAGCGGCGACGATCAACACCAGGCGCTCGCGTCCGGGCGCGCTGCCCAGCGAGAAGGCGGTTTGCTCGCTCAGCGAGAGCACGTTCAGCCGCCAGCGCAGCAGCAGCAGGATGGTCAAGCCGGCCAACACCGCCGGCAGCGCATTGAGCAGGCGCGGCCAGGTGATGCTCGCCAGGCTGCCCAGCAGCCAAAACGTGATCTCCGGCAGTTGGGTGAGCGGGTCGGCGATGTACTTGAGCAGCCCCACGCCCGCCGAGAAGAGGGCCGAGACGGCGATGCCCGCCAGCACCAAGCGCAGCACCCAGCCTCCAAACCGCAAACGGCGCGCGAGCGCATACGAAAGCCCCAGGCCGGCCAACGCAAACGCCGCGGCGCTGGCCTGGGTGACCAGCGCCGTGCTGCTCAGGAAGACGATCGCGAACGCGGCGCCAAACGCTGCCCCTTGCGAAACGCCCAGGAAGCCGGGTTCGACCAGCGGGTTGCCGAACAGCGACTGGAGGACCAAGCCCGCTGCCGAGAGCGTCATACCTAGGAGCAGCGCGGCCAACAGACGTGGGATGCGCAGGTTGAA
>DAOTYZ010000283.1:0-6008 GCA_034434555.1 Candidatus Roseilinea sp. | reverse complement strand
GCGCAGTTGCCGGCCTCGCCGCTGCCCGCGTATGTCGCCAGGTTGGAGACGCTGGGCCGGCCGGTGCGCCTGCGCGTCGGCGATGAAGAAGTCGTCGGCGTGGCCGAGCGCGTCGAAGAAGACGGCGCATTGGTGGTCAACACGCCGTCTGGCCTGCGCCGCGTCGCCTTCGGCGACCTGCTGGACGGGTGTGTTCACGGCTAGGGGCAGCAGCTTGGTTGGGCGACGGCATTGCCGTTGCCTATCCTCTTATCCTCTATGGAGTGAATGTTGCCAATTGGCAGCCTGCAAGCTGACGCTCAGAAATGAGACAGGGTCGGGGGCTGCCTGCGTGACTCCGCAGCGCTTACGGGTGAGCAGCCTCTTTGCCCCTGCGCCTGAACACACCCACGGCATACGTTGGCCGCGATGAACAGATACAATAGCCCCATACACGACGGCATGGAACGAGCAAGCGGCATCCTGCTTCATCCCACTTCACTGCCCGGTCGTTTCGGGATCGGCGATCTGGGCAGTGAGGCCTATCGCTTTGTAGATGCGCTGGTCGAGATGGGCCAAAAGCTCTGGCAGGTCTTGCCGCTTGGCCCGACCGGTTACGGCGATTCTCCTTATCAGTGTTTCTCCGCCTTTGCCGGCAATCCGCTGTTGATCAGCCTCGATCGCTTGGCTGAGGAGAACGCGCTGTCGCCAGATGACCTCAAGAACATTCCATCGTTCCCTGCTCATCAGGTGACATACGGTGAGGTGATCGAGTACAAGCAAGCGCTGCTGCACCGCTCGTACATTCACTTCATGCAATATGCCTCAGCCGAGCAACATCAAGCCTTTGAGTCGTTCTGCGCGGAGAACGCTGCCTGGCTGGATGACTACGCCCTCTTCATGGCCTTAAAAGCAGCTCACAAAGGCGAAGCGTGGACGGCTTGGCAGGACGACGTAGCGCGCCGCACGACAATTGCGCTCTCGCGCACCAAGAGCCAACTCAGCGACGTCATCCAGAAGCAGAAATACTTCCAGTTCCAGTTCTTCCGTCAGTGGCATGCGCTTAAGCGTTACGCGAATGAGAAGGGCATTCGGCTGATCGGCGACATTCCGATCTTTGTGGCATTCGACAGCGCAGATGTATGGGCAAACCGCGAGCTGTTTCGCCTCGACCGGCGCGGCAATCCTGAAGTCGTAGCGGGGGTGCCTCCTGATTACTTTAGCCCCACCGGCCAGCGTTGGGGGAATCCGATCTACCGCTGGGACGTGATGGCGAAGGATGGCTATCGTTGGTGGATCGCGCGTTGTCGCGCTGCGTTTGCGATGTTTGACTACGTGCGGATTGACCACTTCCGCGGCTTCGAGGCGTACTGGGAAGTGCCGGCCAGTGAGCCAACTGCTGTCAACGGCCGCTGGGTCAAGGGCCCGGGCAAGGCGTTATTCCAGGCCATCCAGGACGCGCTGGGGCAATTGCCGATCATTGCCGAGGACTTGGGGATCATCACGCCGGAGGTGAAGGCGTTGCGCGATGCACTTGGCTTTCCAGGGATGCGCGTGTTGCACTTCGCCTTCGTCGCGGATGCCTCTTCTGAGTTTCTGCCGCATAACTACGTGCGGAACACGGTGGCCTACGCCGGCACGCATGACAACGACACCACGATTGGGTGGTTCGAGAAGCTCGACCCTGTCACGCGCCAGCAAGTGTTGGATTACACCGGCAGCGACGGCAGCCAGATTCACTGGGACCTCATCCGCTTGTTGCTGATGTCTGTGGCCGACACAGTGATCCTCACCCTCCAAGACGTGATGGGGTTGGGCAGCGAGGCGCGGATGAACTTCCCAGGCCGCGCCGAAGGCAACTGGCAATGGCGGTTCACCTGGGATCAGTTGACGGACGAAGCGCAGGCCCGCCTGCGCAAGCTCACCGCCATCTACGGCAGGTGCAATTGAGCGACGCCGGCTCGGCGCGCCAAGTGCGCAGCCCGCGCACGGCACTCCGCGATCAATCCCATCTCGTCCAGGCCAACCATGCGCTTGTGGCGCATGACCAACCTGCCGTCAATGATCACTGTATCCACGTCGCTTCCCCGGACGTTATAAACGATGGACGCCAGGACGTTGCCCACCGGCTGAATGTGCGCAGCGTCAAAATCCAGCAGCACGATGTCGGCTTTCTCGCCGGCGGCCAGGGATGCGCTGCTGGCCATCGCAAGCACGGTTTGTGGCGGCAGGAGGCCGGCATCGTGCATCACGGCGCGTTGCAAATAGGCTGCCAGCCGCATGGTCTCGAACATGTCCTGGCCGTCGTTGCTGGCCGGCCCATCGCTGCCCAGCAATACTTCAACGCCGGCAGCGAGCAAATGCGGGATCGGCGCCACCCCTGATCCCAAGATCATGTTGGCTGCCGGGCAGTGCACTACGGCTGCGCCGCGCTCGGCGATGCGCGCGATTTCCTCGTCGCTCAGCCAGACGCCGTGCACAAGCTGGAAGTCGGCCCCCAGCACGCCCAGTTGGTCGAGCCAGAGCACAGGTGGCAGACCTATCTCCTCTCGCGTCATGGCTACCTCGGCTTGGGTTTCGCTGACGTGACAGTGGGTGAGCGCCCCGTATCGTCGCGCGAGCGCGCTGGTGCGCTGGAGCATCTCTGCCGAACAGCGCCAAGGGACGAGCGGGCCGTTGGCAATTTGAATGCGCCCTTCGGCTGCGCCATGCCATTCAGCGAACAGGCGCTCCAGGTCGGCCAGGATGTCCGCCGGCGCTTCGGCGTATGTGCCGCGATCCGCCCATGCGCGCGCCAATACCAGCCGCGCACCCAACGCCTGAGCCGCTTCGAGCACCACATCGGTATGTCGGCGCGAGAGTGGCACCTTGTGATGGTCAACGATGGTCGTCGCTCCGCCGCGGATCGCTTCCACCAAGCCCAGCGTAGTTGCCAGGCGAACATCCTCGACGTCCATCGCGGCCTGTAACTTCCAGATACAGCCCTTCAACCAGTCCAGCAACGGGCGGCCAGCGCTATAGCCGCGCATGAACGTCTGTTCCAGGTGGGTGTGGGCGTTCACCAGGCCGGGCAGGATGACCTTGCCGGCTGCGTCCAGCACTTCGCGCGCTGCGGCGCGCGCGTCGTCGCTGGGTGATCCGGCGCCAACGGCTGTGATTTGTGTCCCATGGATCAGCACGTAGCCGCGCGGGATCACCTGGCCAGCGCTCACCAGCGTTGCGTCACGGATCAGCAGTCCCATTAGGCCAGCCACCCGCTGACCACTGCGTAGCCGAGCGCGCTCGAAGCCGGCACCAACAGGTTATCCAGACCGAACGGGCTAATCGCCTCGGCCAGGGTGGCCAGGAGCGCCAAGATCAGGCTGGCAGAGAACGCTGCGTCGGGCGATGCGCCAAAGGCGAACAGCGTAGCGAATACGCTGATCAGCGAGCAAAGCAGCATGGTGATTGACCCCTCTATGCTGCGGCGCGCCCCAAAAATGATGTAGTGCCGACGCCCATATCGCCTGCCGATGGTGGCAGCGAACGCATCACCCCACGTCATGGGCATGAGCGCGGCCACCATGAACCCCTTGTTGACGTCGAAGAACAACAGAATAATGGCCAGGAACGCCAGCGGGAAGTACACCGTGCCCAGGTTGGACTTATCCGCCGACTCCATCGCCGTGAACAGATTGCGTCGGTAAGAGATGTAGTTAAGCACGATGAACGCCGCTGGCGGGATGATCGCAAACCACTTGTTGGTGAATAGCGCCGCGGTGCCCCATGCCCACATGCCAACGCTGATATGCACCACCTTGCGGGTGAATGCCACCGGTAGCCGAAACGCGCGCCGCAAGCCCTCTGCGATCCCCAACACGGCGAACACGTAGATGAACGAAAGCAGAACAGCGCCCCAGTTTGACATCTTGGGTGGTCTCGCAGCAGCTCAGGCAAGGGTGTTATTGGCGAGCGCGTCCTCGCTCAGGCCGTATAGTCGGTCTAGGCTAAGCTCTGGTGCCACGGTCTCTGTAGAGCGCAGTGTGAGCGCTGCGGCACGCACGCCCAGCTGGAGCGCGTCGCTGATCGGCATGTTATTCAAGTATCCGAAGATCATCATAGCGGTCAATGCGTCACCGGCGCCGGTGGTGTCCACGATGTTGACCCGCAGCGCGGGAAAGTGGCCACTCTCGACAGCAGTGGCGTAACAAGCCCCGCGCTCTGCCTGCGTGATCACGGCGATTTGCACGCCGGCGGCCACCAATTGGCGCGCTGCCTGTAGCGCTTCGGCAGGGGAGCGAATCGGCGCGCAGCGCAGCAGTTCTTCGGCTTCGGTCAGGTTGGGCGTGACGATGTTTATCAGAGAGAGATAAGGCCGCAGCCGGCTGGCCAGCATGGCGGATGTAGGGTCTACGCAGAGCGGCTTGCTATATTCGTGAACCAGGTGGATGGCCTCGCGCAGCGCGGCCTCGCTCAGGTTCATGTCTAAGGCGACCAGGTCGCATGACCGGAAGGCTTCTCTATGCGTGCGTAGATACTCTGGCGTCAAGTGGCGCAGCACGCGCAGGTCGTCCAAGCCCAGGTAGAGGTCTCCCTGTTCATCCAGGGCGGCGAAATAAGTGCCGGTCACTTCATTCTCCACGACCAGCGCGCGCGACGTATCAATCCCTATCTCGGCAGCGCTCTCCAGGATGTTCTCGCCGGCGTAGTCGTCGCCTACGGCTGTGATCAAAGTCACCGGCATACCCAGGCGGGCCAGGTTCTCGGCGATATTGCGCGCGACGCCGCCGAAGCTGGTGCGCATTGCCGAGGCATTTGATGACATTAACACCGGCGGATGGAGCATGCGGCCTTTGATGTCAAAGTTGGCCGCCCCGATGACGAGCACACCCGTAGCCATGATCTCATTCCTCTTCTCGTTCAAGATGCACTCATCGAATATCGGCCAATCGCCAGGCGATGAGCACAGCGATGGCCGACACGATGGCAAATTCCATCAACACGGTGCGCGTGAGCCGCCCTAACAGATGTTGCTGCGCGATACCCACTGCAGCGTAGAAGATCGTCAGCAGCAAAGCGCCGGCGCTCCACTGGGAGAGGTTACAGTAGTTTAAGGCCCAGATCGCCTGACCAGTTAACCAGCCGGCGATCAAAGCGTAGGGCGCAGCTCGGCGCAAATCTTGGAGCGAGCGGGGGGCGAGCAAGTCAATCGCCAGCGCTGCCGATGCTAGAAATGTGGCCGTCGCGGTGATCGCACTGCGCTCCCGCGTGCTGTAAATCAGCGTAAACAAGACGAAGGCGATCAGATACCCCATTGCGGTGACCGCCACGCGCGCTGGCGCTTCTGGAGATGTCTCAGGAGAGAGCGAGCGGTATACGGCCAGCAGCAACATGCCGAGCGCCAGCGCGCCACCGACCAGCGCCGCTAACCAGCCTGCCCAGGTGGTCAGGCGCGTAAGCAAGATCGCCAACGCCAGCGCCACCAGGCCGGGCGTCACCCAGAAGGGGAAGAGGAATGCGATCCTGCCGGATTGCACTTCGGGGTGTTCGCGGAGGATCCAGTCCGCGCCGGCCACGGTCAGCGCCGGCAGAAACACGATCAACAGCGTATCTGTGCTCAGCGTGATTGATAGCGGCGAGCCGAGAAAGTTCAGCGAGGCGATGCGTGTGGGCAGCTCAACCACCAACAGCAGCACCGGCGCCAGCGCGAGCAGCCCAACCAGGGTCAGGATGCGATTGCCGAAAGTAGACAATCCGTCTTGATGACCGCTCAATCGGTCAGGGGGCACGGGCGAGCCGAGCATGAATGCTTAACATTCTACTCACGACTTAGCCAAGGGGGGCGTTCACGGGCAGGGGCAACGATGCTGCTCCCCAGGGAGCGCTGCTGGGGATGGCATTGGTGAATGCGCCCGGGTGCATTCACCAATAGGGGCAACGCGATTTCTGGACGCCCCGCTTCTGGGCCGCAGAAGACGCCGGTAGGGACGCTGTGCTTTCTATATCATCTTTCCGCGTTCTCCGCGTGAGAATTAGCCTTGCCCCTGGCC
>DAOTYZ010000282.1:0-2736 GCA_034434555.1 Candidatus Roseilinea sp. | reverse complement strand
TGAAGCACCTCACCGTGCCGCATCACGTGGATTTCATGGCGGTGTCCTCTTACGGCGTCGGCGCGCGCGCCACGCGCGGCCAGCCCCGCATCACGCTCGACCTGAACACCGATGTGCGCGACCGACATGTGTTATTGGTGGAGGACATCATTGACAGCGGGCATACGATTGACCACGTGCTGCGCCTGTTACAGACGCGCGAGCCGGCCAGCCTGCGCGTCTGTGCCCTTCTGGATAAGCCGGCCCGCCGCGAGGTGTATGTGCCGATCACCTATTTGGGGTTCGAGATACCCGATGAGTTCGTGTTCGGCTATGGCTTAGACCTGGACGAGTACTTTCGCAATCTGCCGTTCATCGGCGTGGTGAAGAAGGAGTATCAGTAACCGATGACAAAGCTCCGCTGGGGCATCCTCGGCGGCGGCGCGATCGCGCGAACGTTCGCTGCCGCCCTGCAGCGCTCCGAAACCGGCGCGCTGATCGCCGTGGCCAGCCGCACGCACGTCGAGGCGTTCGGCGACGTGCCCAAACGCTATGCCGCCTACGAAGACCTGCTCGCTGATCCTGAAGTGGATGTGGTGTATATCGCCCTGCCGCACCCCATGCACGCGGAATGGGCGATCAAAGCAGCCGAAGCCGGCAAACACATCCTGTGCGAGAAGCCGCTGACCTTGAACTATCCGCAGGCCCAGGTGGTGATCGAGGCGGCGCGCGAACACGACGTCTTCCTGATGGAAGCGTTCATGTATCGCTGCCATCCACAGACGGCGCGCCTGGTGGAACTCATCCGCGAGGGTGCGATCGGCGATGTGGGGGTGATCCACGCCACCTTCAGCTTTCGCGCCGACGTCGGGCCGGAACATCGGCTGCTGAGCAACGCGCTCGGCGGTGGGGGCATCCTGGACGTGGGCTGCTATCCTGTCTCCATGGCCCGCTTGATCGCCGGCGCAGCGCTGGGGCGCGACTTCGCTGACCCGCTTCAGGTGAGCGGCGCTGGCAAGTTGCACCCCATCACCGGCGTGGACGAATACGCCGTCGCCACGCTGACCTTCGAGGGCGGCATCCTGGCTCAGGTGGCAGCCGGCGTGCGCCTGAATCAGCGCAGCGTCGTCCACATCTTTGGCAGCGAGGGCGAAATCCTGGTCACTTCCCCCTGGTTGCCCGCCCGTCACGGCGGCGCGTCGGACATCATCGTGCAGCGGCGCGGCCAGCCCCGCCAGGTGATCGAAGTGCGCACCGATGCCTGGCTTTACGCCGTCGAGGCCGACACCGTCGCTCGGCACATCCCGCAGCGCCAAGCGCCGGCAATGCGCTGGGACGACACGCTGGGCAACATGCGGGCGCTTGACCTATGGCGGCGGGCGGTCGGCCTGACCTACGACCAAGAGAAAGCCCATGCGCCGGAGATGAAGGTCACCATCAGCCGGCGCCCGCTCGCGCGGCGCGCTGACCACTCCATGACTTACGGGCAGATCGCCGGCTTGGACAAGCCGATCTCGCGGCTGTTGCTGGGGGTGGATAATCAAGAGGACATCGTCCACGCCTCGATGATGCTCGACGCATTCTTCGAGCGCGGCGGCAACGCCCTCGACACGGCCCACATCTACGGCAACGGCAAACATGAGACCCTGCTTGGCCAGTGGCTGGCCAACCGCGGCGTGCGCGAGCAGGTAGTGATCCTGGACAAGGGCGCGCATACGCCGTTCTGCACGCCCGAAGACCTGACCCGCCAGCTTTTGATCAGCCTGGAGCGCCTGCAAACCGACTACGTAGATATTTACATGCTCCACCGCGACAACCCACAAGTGCCGGTGGGAGAGTTCGTAGATGTGCTCAATGAGCACCAGCGCGCCGGCCGCATCCGCATCTTCGGCGGGTCAAACTGGACAATTGAGCGGATTGAGGCGGCGAATGCCTACGCGGCCCAACACGGCCTACAAGGCTTCAGCGCGATCAGCAATAACTTTAGCTTGGCTCGCATGATCCAGCCACCCTGGGAGGGCTGTCTGAGCGCCGGCACCCCAGAGTTTCGGGCCTGGCTGACGCAGACGCAGATGCCGCTGTTCCCGTGGTCATCTCAGGCGCGCGGTTTCTTCCTGGACGACACCTCGCCCGAGTTCAATGCTGACCCGGAGCGCGTGCGTTGTTGGTTCAGCGACGATAACTTTGAGCGGTTGCGCCGCGCGCGCGAGCTGGCCAAGCGCTATGGTGTGCTGCCGATCAACATCGCGCTGGCCTATGTGCTTCATCAACCGTTCCCGACCTTCCCGATCATCGGCCCGCGCACGCTGCGTGAGCTGCTCACGTCGCTGCCGGCGCTCAGCATCCAACTGACCAACGACGAACTGCGCTGGTTGAATCTGGAGGCGTCACTCAAATGACAAGCGCAGCACCGGCGTTGCCCCAGATCAGCCCATCCCAGCGCCGATTCAGCGCAGATGAATACGAGCGGATGATCGCAGCGGGCATCCTAGCCGAGGACGAGCGCGTCGAGCTGCTCGAAGGGACGATCTACCCGATGAGTCCAATTGGAAGCTGGCACGCGGCGTGCGTGAAGCGGCTGGTGTTGTTGTTGATCGAGCGCCTGGGGCGAAGCGCGATCGTCGGCGCACAGGATCCGATCCGGCTCTCGGATGAGAGCGAGCCGCAGCCGGATATCGCCGTGCTGCGCCCGCGCGAGGACTTCTACGCCGGCGCGCTGCCGCGCAGCGAAGACGTGTTGTTGGTCGTTGAGGTGGC
>DAOTYZ010000281.1:0-6635 GCA_034434555.1 Candidatus Roseilinea sp. | reverse complement strand
GCGTGTACAATAGAAGCGAATTTGCTCTT
Organism: Candidatus Roseilinea sp.; assembly: GCA_034434555.1. GTDB lineage: Bacteria > Chloroflexota > Anaerolineae > J036 > Brachytrichaceae > JAAFGM01. The sequence goes on along the minus strand of DAOTYZ010000281.1, from coordinate 6,606 downwards.
TTAGCCTTCATTTCTCTCCCTGATGACGCAAGCGGGAAACGCGCCCCTTAACTCGCTTAGCATTACCCACAAGTTAGGAAGGCTTCCAGATACGAGCGCGTAGGACATAATGAAACGTGAGTTACACAGGCGCGTTTTCGTTCAGCTCGCCATATCAGTCTGTCATGCCAACGCGAAGCATCCAAAATCCCGCCCGACCGAAGCCCCGCGAAGTCACTCATACCACCCCCAATTCCCCCGCGTGCGGGGGAAGCCCCCTTCTGATTCCCCCGCATGCGGGGGAAGCCCCCTTCTGATTCCCCCGCATGCGGGGGAAAGAAAGGGGGCTGTCATGCTGAGCGAAGCGAAGCATCTAAAATCCTGCCCAACAAAAACACTGCGAAGCCACCAAACGCCCCGCCTCAGCGCCCCCGCAGCGCTTCAGTCTGGCGCGCGTTTAGATTCTTCGCTGCCGCTCAGAATGACAAGGGTGGGGCAGGGCATTGGTGACCCGGCAGCGCTTCAGTCTGTCACGAGCTTAGATTCTTCGCTGTTGCTCAGAATGACAAGGGTGAGGGCAGGGCACTGATGACCCCGCAGCGCTTCAGTCCGGCGCGTGTTTAGATTCTTCGCTGCCGCTCAGAATGACAGGGTGGGGCAGGGCTTCGGTGACCCCATGCGATGACCACTGGCCACGTCAAGAACACGTGCCCCAAACCATGAATGCACCCCCCTGCCTGGCCAAAGCCGCCAAAGATACAATAGCGGCTGCATGCGCACCTTCCAAGACCTCATCCTCACCTTGCAGTCGTTTTGGGCTGAGCGGGGGTGTTTGATATGGCAACCCTATAACCAGGTCGTCGGCGCGGGCACGATGAACCCCGCCACCTTCCTGCGCGTGCTCGGCCCAGAGCCATGGAACGTGGCCTATGTCGAACCTTCGGTGCGGCCCGACGACGGCCGCTTCGGCCAAAACCCCAACCGGCTTTACACCCATACCCAGTTCCAAGTGATCCTCAAGCCGCCGCCGGAGCGGTCGCAGGAGATCTACCTGGATAGCCTGCGCGCGCTGGGCATTGACCTGGCGCGCCACGACATCCGCTTCGTCGAGGATAACTGGGCGCAGCCGACGATCGGTGCGTGGGGGCTGGGCTGGGAGGTGTGGCTGGATGGCCTGGAGATCACGCAATACACCTACTTCCAGCAGGTCGGCGGGCAGACGCTCGATCCGGTGTGCTTGGAGATCACCTATGGCTTGGAACGCATCGCCATGGCGATGCAGGGCGTGCGCAGCGTGTTTGACCTGCGCTGGAGCGAGGACCGCACGTATGGCGACGTGCGGTTGATCGAAGAACAAGAGCGCAGCGCGTATGCCTTTGAGCAGGCGGATGTCGGCGCGCTCCAGGTGCTGTTTGACACGTATGAGCGAGAGAGTCGGCGCGCGTTGGAGGCCGGCTTGGTGCTGCCGGCCTACGACTACATCCTACAGTGCTCTCACGCCTTCAACCTGCTGGACACGCGCGGGGCGATCGGCGTGACCGAGCGCCAACGCTTCATCGGGCGCATGCGCGACCTGGCCCGCGAGGTGGCCGCGCGATACACGGAACAGCGCGAGAAGCTCGGATTTCCGTGGGGCGCGCCGGCGGCGCAAGCGCCTGAGACATCGTCGCCCGAATTGCTCGTCGCCGGCGATCGGCCCCAGACGTTGCTCATCGAGCTGGGCACCGAGGAACTGCCGGCGGACGACGTGCCCGTCTGCCAGGAGCAACTGGGCCGCTTTGTGATCGAAGCGCTCGACGCGGCCCGCGTTGACCACGGCGACGTGACGTTGATCGGCACCCCGCGGCGCACCGCCGTGCTGGTGAGGGACGTGGCTGCGCGCCAGCGCGACGTGGATGAGCTGGTGAAAGGCCCGCCGGCCAAGGCCGCGTTCGACAGCGCGGGCCGCCCCACCCAGGCTGCGATCGGCTTCGCCAAACGCTTCCAGCTTGAGCCAACCGATTTGATCGTCAAAGAGGACGCCGGCGGCGCCTATGTCTATGCCCGCAGGCGCGAATCGGGCCGGCCCACCCTCGAGGTGCTCGCCGCCGCCCTGCCGCAGGCGATCGGGAAGATCACCTTCGAGAAGACGATGCGTTGGAACCTCACCAACGTCGCGTTTGCCCGGCCGATCAACTGGATCGTTGCGCTGCTGGGCGAGCACGTCATCCCGTTTGCCTTTGCCGGCGTGCCATCGGGGCGGGTGAGCTATGGGCCGCGAGGGGAAGGCTCACCGGCCTTCACGCTGGCCAGCGCCGAGGATTACCTGGCCCAGCTTGAGGCGCATCACATCCTGGGCGAGATGCGGGCGCGCCGCGCTGAGATTCAGCGCCAGGTGAACGCCGCCGCCTCCGCCGTTGGCGGGTATGTCGCGCCCGACGACGCCTTGCTCGACGAAGTGACCAACCTGGTTGAGCAACCTACGGCGATCTTGTGCCAATTCGACGAGGCGTTTTTGGCGCTGCCGGCGGAGGTGCTCACTGCGGTGATGCGCAAGAAGCAGCGCTACTTCACCGTCATGCGCCCGGATGGCCAGGCGTTGCTGCCTTACTTTGTCACCGTGCGCAATGGCGGCAGCGCGCATGCCGACGAGGTGCGCAAGGGCAACGAAGACGTGGTGCGCGCCCGCTTTGCTGACGCGGCGTATTTCTTCCGCCAAGACCTCAGTAAGCCGCTGGAGGCCTATTTGCCCCGCCTCGCCACGATCACTTTCCAGGCCAAGCTCGGCTCGATGCTGGATAAGGTGCGGCGGATCGAAGCCCTGGTTGAACCGATCGCGCAGCAGCTCGGCATCAGCGGCCGGGCGCTCGACGTGGCGCGCAAGGCCGCGCGGCTGTGCAAGGCTGATCTGGCCACCAGCATGGTGGTGGAGATCACCGCGCTACAGGGCGTGATGGGGCGAGAGTATCACCGGCGCACCAGCGAAGATCCGGATCGCGAGGCGGTCGCCGAGGCGATCTTCGAGCACTATCTGCCGCGCTTCGCCGACGACGCCGTGCCAAAGACTGAAGCCGGCCTGATCGTCTCGCTGGCCGACAAGCTCGATAGCATCGCTGGCCTCTTCGCAGTCGGCCTGGCGCCGAAGGGCAGCGCCGATCCCTTTGCCCTGCGTCGCGCCGCCATCGGCATCGTGCAAAATCTGCTGGCCAGCGGGCGGACGTTCTCGCTGCGAGATGGGCTGGCGAAGGCCATCGGCGGCCTGCCTGTCCCCGCCGGCGAGGACGTTTTACGCGCTGCCCACCACTTCATCCTGGAGCGCGAGCGGCAGCACTTCCTTGATGAGGGGTATCGCCATGATGTGGTGGATGCCGTGGTGGACGAGGCCGGCGACGATCCCGCGCGCGCCCTGCGCCACTTGAATCAGTTGCGCGAGGCCGTCGCCGCTGCGGATTGGTCGGCGACGTTGGCCGCCTACGCCCGCTGCGCGCGCATCGTGCGGTCCCAGCCGGCGGGTGGCGCGTCGCCGGGTGCAGATGCCGAGCCGGCCAGCCGTGCCCTCGCCCAGGCGGTTGAGGCTTTGCCTGTGCCCCGCGATGTGCATGGCTTGGTCGCTAACCTGCGCGCGCTCACGCCGCTGATCAATCGTTTCTTTGATGAGGTTTTGGTGATGGCCGATGACTTGGCCCTGCGCGCGGCGCGCTTGGCATTGCTTCATCGGATCGTCTCGCAGGCCGACGGCGTCGCCGACCTCAGTAAGCTGGAAGGTTTCTAACGACTATGCTTTATTCCACTGTTGACCCTGAACAAGCGCGACTCGAAGCCTGGCTGCGCGAGCGCCACGAGGAGCAGTTTCGCGATAGCCTGACCCAGGGCACACAACTGCTCAGCCAACGCCGGCCAGAAGATGCCCTGCCTTTTTTGGAGCGCGCGCACAAACTCAAGCCGGACCATCCTGAAGCGGCGCTCAATTTGGGCGGCGCCTACATCATGGCTGGCAAATACAAGCTGGCGGTTAGCGTATTAGAAGTCGCTGTTGAGCATAACCCAGACTACGCCCAGCTCTGGATCAATCTGGGGGCGGCCTATCTGGGCAACCCAGTCACTGCGACGGACGACCGGCAGCGCCGCGCGCTGGCGGCATTTCAACGCGCGCTGAGCCTTGACCCGCTGGCCCGCAGCGTGGCCTACAACATCGGCCTGATTCACCGCGACCGCGGCGAAATCCAGCAGGCCATTGCGGCCTTCCGGCGGGCTGTGCTCGCTGACCCAGATGACCAGGACGCCTGGCGTCTGCTGGAGCGATTGAGCGCGGCCTCGGATCGCCGTCTTGGTCACTAGCGCAGCGGCGAGTGCTCGGTCTCGACGAAATGCGCGCTCATCTGCCCGACCGACTTGCTGTGAACCCGTCGCACGCGCGCGCTGGAGGCGTTGGCTGAGGTGGTGAGGTGCGCTTGCATCCACGTCCCGACCGGCACGGCCAAAAGCGCGCCGATCATCGCGCTGAGTATGGCGTTCGGCAGTTGCACATACCACGGCGTGTTCCGACCGGAGAGCCCGATGCTGAGCAACGCCAACGCGCCGCTCAACGCGCCTGTGACGACCACATTTGTGCCGCAGCGAGGGTGAATTGCCAACTCGCGCTGGCCGGCTTGCAAGCGCTGAATGGCTTCCTCGGCAGCCGCCTGTACTGTTACGCCGTCTGGCAGATCGCCGTAGAGGTAGAAGCCATGCGCCGTCGCCCGTCCACCTGCGCGCAGGCTGGGGCGTCGTGATTCCAAGAGGCGCAGCGTGGCGTGCTCGAGCGCATGGTTGCGCCGAATGCGCTCGATGAGCTCGCTGAACATACAAACTCAGTATAACATCTGACACTGTATGAAACTCCGAGGTAAGGTGGCGCTGGTGACGGGGGCGGCGCATCGCGTGGGCAAGGTGATCGCCATGACGTTGGCTCGCGAAGGTGCCGACATTGTGGTGCACTATGGCCGAAGCGTCGAGGCCGCTCAACAAACTGGGCAGGAGATCGCGGCGCTGGGCCGGCGCGTCCTCTTGCATCAGGCCGATATGGGGAGTTGGCAACAGGCAGCCGAGCTGGGCGAGCGCGCGCTGGCCCACTTCGGCCACGTGGATATCCTGATCAACAGCGCGTCTAGTTTTGTGCCCAATGATTATTTCTCCACCACCGAGGCGGATTTTGATCAGGCCTTCGACGTCAATGTGAAGGGGCCGTTTGTGCTCAGCCAGGTGATCGCCAGGGCGATGATGTCCAGCCAGACGGAGGGCATCTGTGGCAACATCATCAACATCGTGGATGAGGGTGCCTTCATCCCCGGGCGGAAGTATGTCGCGCACGGCCTGTCTAAGGCTGCTCTGTTGGCGCTGACCCGCGCCCAAGCGTTGAACTTCGGGCCGAAGGTGCGGGTGAACGCGATCTGCCCAGGGCCGATCCTTAAACCACCCGATTACTCGGACGAGCAGTGGGAAGCCTTGCGCGCAACTAACCCGCTGCGTGCCCTGGGCAGCGCCGAGCAGGTCGGCGAGATCGTGTTGTTCTTGCTCACCGGCCCACAGTTCATCAACGGTGATTGCATCATGCTGGACGGCGGGCGCATGTGGCAGCATCAGTAAATGTAGGTGAGGTAACTGTTCGATGGACCTGATACAACTAACCAAGCTGGTTCAATTCATTGATGAGGAACGACGCAAAGATCGCGTCCTGATCGCCCAATTGCAGGAGCAGGTAGCCGGCCTGATGCAGGAGGCCGAGGCGCGCACGCGCTACGCGCAATCGCTGGAGACGGCGCTGAACGAGCTGAAGCTACAGGTGATGCGTGCGCTCGGCTGGACCTCGGCCAACGAGCAATTGCGCCAGGAGTTCGCCCAGGTCATCGAGCGAATTGAGGATCAGCGCGCCAAGGCCGAGCGCGAGCTGATGCGCACCCGCCAGATCGAGATCGAATCCCTCACCCGCCAGTTGAACGAGCTGCGCAAAGAAGTCAAGCCCTACGCCGGCTACGCCGAGCAGATCGAGGCGCGCAAGGCCGAGGAGGGCCGGCTGGCCGAGCTGATCGGCCGCTTGCAACTGCAAGTGATGGATCTGGATCGGCGGTTCAGCCAACCCACCACTCAAATCGCCTTTCTCGAAGAACAGCGCCGGCAGGATGCTAAGCGCGTCAGCGCGCTTGAACAAGAAATTGCAGAGCTAAAGAAGAAAATTGAACAGCTCCCTCCCAAACTGCTGCTCCTGGATGAGGCGATCCGCCGCAAGCAGAACGAAATCGAAGAAGCAGCGAAGCTGCTGGAGTCGCAGAGCCAGTTGATCGAAACGCAACGAATGGCCGACGTGCGCCGCGAGCGGCAGTTCGCCGAATACGCTGAGATCATCGAGAAGCTGAAATTGCGCGCCGAGGAGGTCTCCCAGCAGGTGATCGGCTACGTCCAGCTCCGCGAGGAGGTCAAGCGCGAGCTGGCCGCGCTGCCCGACTTTAAGGAGCGCCTTGAGGTGCGGATCAACGAGCTGCTCGAGCTGCAGCGCGAGGCCGAGGAACGCGCCAAGCGCGCCGCCGACGCCTTCCGCGAGCAGATCGAGAAGGAGTGGCGGCTGTTCGCCATCGCACAGGATGAGAAGTGGTTCGACCGCGACCGGCGCTA
>DAOTYZ010000280.1:0-2363 GCA_034434555.1 Candidatus Roseilinea sp. | reverse complement strand
TGGGCCTGAAGGAAGTCGCGCAGCCGCGCTTCTTCAAAGTAGGCCCGCAGCTCTGCCTCCGCCCAGGGCGAGATGGGGTTCAACGATTGAAGAAAGATGGTCGCCAGCGCAGGCAGGGCTGGATTGGCCAGCGGATTGCCAGCGTCTTCTTCATTGGCAACACCGCCGATCTGCGGCGCAACCAGCACCAGCCCCGCGACGCGCGCAGGATGGCGGAGCGCCACCTGCGCGACCACTGTGCCGCCTGCGCTGTGACCCAGCCAAACTGCGCGCTCAAGGCCAAGCTCAGCCAGCCATTCGGCCAGCAGGTCCGCCTGGCTCGCTGCCGTCATCGGCGCACTGGCGCGTTTGTCCGAGAGGCCAAAAGGCGGCCGGTCAACCGCCAAGACGCGGCACCCCGAGCCGGCCAGAACCGGGATCAATTCAGCGAAGTCCTGCGTGCTGCCCAATAAGCCATGCACCAGGACGATCGGCTGACCCTCCGGCGGGCCTGCCTCGACCATGTAGAGCGTGACATCCCGCACTGTGACGAATCGGCCATCGGGATCTACCAGCGCTGTTGCCGACAGCACCGCCGCCAGGGGCGCTGTCGTGATTGCCCAAATCATACGGCCAACGCCGAGTGCGAACATTACGAGCACCAGCACGACCAGCCAGCGGGCGAGAGACAGAATACCTTTTCGCATCGGCTGGCTTTATAAACTACTCAAGCTGTGCCTCCGCCCCCGATTGAACCGTTTGCAACAGCAGAGCTGCTGTGATAAGGAAGCGGGCGCGGCCGGCAGCGCTGGGGTTGCGCCGGTTGCGCTGTTTTTCGTTGATATAGAACAATGCCCACTTAGCAGCCAGTTCAGAGCTGATGTGCTGCTCAATGAGCCATTGCGCAGTCAGCGCGCGCATCGCGCGCAACGCGGCCTCAGTTCCGGTTCGCCAGTTCAGCCGCCGGCCAAAGGCCGCCAGACATTCTGAACAAGGCGTCGGTGGGGGTGGCATTCGCCCATTGACCTTTCGGGCACGCTCATAAGCCGAGCAGCACTCATAGCCAGCAAGCGCCTTCAACTCAAGCAGAGATAACGTCCTAACCGTGTGACGGCGATCCTCAGTATGGCGCACAGAAGATGCGGGACACATAAGCCATCAGCAAAAGACAGCGTGCCATGCTGGGAGATGGTTAATCATTAAATCGCTACACATCCAACGCATGCTCGCAGCGCCGATGATTGTGCTCGGTCTATCCAGCGCTGGACAGACTGCGCAGGCAAGACGTTGGCTTAACTATAAGCAACTCTCGATCGTTCAAACAGCAATACCAGTCGCTGCGCTATCTCAAACTGTGGGCATAACGACGCGTATTGAACTGCATCGATCGAGCGGACATACTTGAGCACATGAATCGCATCGGACCAAAAGTGCGTTTGTCGCGCAGATTAGGCATAGCTTTGACGCCTAAAGCGGGGCGCATCATGCAGCGCCGTCCAAGTCCACCTGGCCAGCATGGCCTGAACGCACACACTGCTCGCAAACCCTCGGACTACAAGATACAACTGCTGGAGAAGCAAAAGCTGCGCGCTCAATACAACATACGCGAGCAACAAATGAGCCTGGCTTATGCCAAGGCCATCAAGATGAAAGGCGCCAGCGACGAGAACCTGATTCAGATATTGGAGACGCGCCTGGACGCATTGGTGCTGCGCGCCGGCTTTGCAAACACGATCTATGCAGCGCGCCAGTTGGTCACACACGGCCACTTCTTGGTGAATAGTCGTCCGGTGAATGCGCCCTCCCGCCGTCTACAAGTGGGCGATCTCGTTGAAGTCAAGCCAAGCAGCCGCGGCCTTGCGCTTTTCACGAGCAGGCTGGAAGACGTCCCGCCATGTCAGGTGCCATACATTGAGGCCTCTCGCGAGCGCCTGAGCTTTCGCCTGAGCAGGTTGCCCAAGCGAGATGAAGTGCCGGTGATCTGCGATGTGCCGCGCGTGATTGAGTATTACTCGCGATGAATCTCTTCTCTCCCCGCCAGACTTCCGTGACGCTCGCGTGCAATCTGGCGCGCGGCTGGTGCGTGATCGCCTTTGCCGATGGGCGAATCAAGATCGACTTTGGATCAGTAGCATGCCTAATGCCGGCAACCGAACTGCCGGCATTGGCCGTGTTCATCGGCCAATGTCAAGATATGCCGGGTCAAAGGCGCAACAGAACACGCCGCTGTAAATTTGGAACAGTGCATTTTATAGCTCAACAGCAGATCTTCATCTTAACTGCAGGCAATGCTACATTGCAATTCCAGCAAGGAGAATTCGCCTCCTTCAGCGAACTGCTACAAGACGCTCTGTTTACCATGAGCGAATTACTGAGTGAAGAAC
>DAOTYZ010000279.1:0-1797 GCA_034434555.1 Candidatus Roseilinea sp. | reverse complement strand
GTATGATAGCGCTTGTCTGTTCGTTGCGAGCAGATGCGTTTGTCTCTTCTGCCGGCCACACGTTGTCATCGCCAAGTCCTGCGTGCGCTGTTCGAGCTATACGCGCACGACTTCAGCCCGCTCACCGGCGCTGACGTGGACGAGGCGGGGCGCTTCATGCCGGAGGACTTCCTCTCCGATGCGTGGTGGGACGCGCAAGGGGAGGATTTCCACCCCTTTCTGCTGCGCGTGGACGATCGCTGGGCCGGCTTCGCCTGGGTGATGGTCGGCAGCTATCTCGCGCCGGGGCGCGCGCGCTGCTGGCTGATGGAGGAGTTCTTCATCCTGCGCAAATACCGCCGGCGCGGCCTGGGGACGTGGTTCGCTTGTGCCCTGTTCGACCGCTTCCCTGGCCCATGGGAGGTGGGCCAGCTCGACGCCAATCACGCGGCGCGCGCCTTCTGGCGGCGCGTGATCGGGCGCTATACAGGCGGGCGCTATCAGGAGCTGCGCGCCGATAACGCCCGCTGGCAGGGCACGGTGCAGCGCTTCGTCAGCCGGCGGCGCAGCTAGAAGGGGTTGCATCCTGGGTAGGCGAAGGCACTGCCTTCGCCCACCCTCTAAGCGCGCGGACAGTTGCCTTGCTGGCAAACGCACCGCCTAGAAGCGCTTCGTCACCGCATCATAGACCGGCCCGTTGTTCGGCCCGCCCACCTGGCGCTGGCCGTGGCTCGGCCCGCCGGCTGCGCCTGAGCTGTCTTGGACTACCGTCCCGCTCCCCTCGTCGAAGTGATACAGCCCCACCGTGTTGGCATCCGGCGTGAACGGCGCGTTCGGCGGCGCAAAGTTGCTCGCGTAGCGCGCGACGTTCGAGATGCGCACCTCGTCCACCCAGCCGCTGAACGATGGATAGGTGTTCGGATTATAGTCGTGCTTCTCCGCGCCAATCACCAGGAACGGCTCGTTGTACCACTGATTGCCGGTGATGCCCCGCCCGACGCGGTAGGAGACGTTCCCCGCCGGCCCGTTGTATTGCCGGTCGAGATTGCCGTTGACGAAGATGCGCATCTGGCCGCCCGTCAGGCGGACCACGGCGATGTGGTGCCAGGTGTTCGCGGCCAGCGCCGTGTTCCCGCAGATGGTGTAGCCGCTGCTGCCGTTGTGCACCCCGAAGGCGATGCGGCCGCCGTAGAGCGAGACGCCGAAGTCGCCGTAGTCGCCGCCGCCGAAGATGTCGCGGTCGAAGATGATGTTGCCGTTGGTCCAGTTGTCGCCGCCTTCCTGGCAGGGGCCGCTGGTGTTCTGGCCTGGCTGGAAGCGCAGCCAGAACTCGATGGTGAAGTCGGTCGCGCCGATGTTGACCGGCAGGGAGAGGCCGGCGGTGTTGCTCATCGGGATCTTCACGCGGTCAATGTCGTTTGTGCCCGTGCCGTAAAAGCGTAGTGAGTAAGTGCCCCCGCCGGGCGTGTTGGTCGGCGTCGGCGTGGGCGTCGGGGTATTCGTTGGCGTCGGAGTTGGCGTGTTGGTTGGCGTCGGCGTGGGTGTCGGCGTATTGGTCGGCGGCGCGCCGCGGCGGACGATCGGCAGCCAGCCGCGCGGCGTCAGCGAGCTGCTGTCCTGGGCGTGGATGGTCGCCACAATCTTCTGGATGGAGTACAGGTCGCCGCGCCCCCAGGGCCGATCCAGCCAGCGGCGCAGTTGGCTGCGTGGCGCCCCCAGGATGTAAGCCTGGGCCATAAAGTGCGACCAGCCGGCGATCGGCGCGGTGTAGGCCGTCTCGCCCTCCTCGGCGTGCATGCCGGCGCGCGTCAGATACCA
>DAOTYZ010000278.1:0-7331 GCA_034434555.1 Candidatus Roseilinea sp. | reverse complement strand
ATGAATATCTCTCGCTGATCCAGGCGGCCAAGTCGGCAGTGGACGTGCCGATCATCGCCAGCCTGAACGGCATCTCCACCGGCGGCTGGATCAAGTATGCCAGCCTGATCGAACAAGCCGGCGCCGACGCGCTGGAGCTGAACATCTATTACATTCCCACCGATCCGCACATCAGCGGTTGGCGCGTCGAGGAGCGTTATTTAGACATCCTCCACGCGGTGCGCCAAGCGGTGAAGATCCCCATCGCGCTCAAGCTTTCGCCGTTCTTCAGCGCGCTGGCCAACATGGCGCTGCACGCGGCGAACGCCGGCGCCAACGCACTGGTGTTGTTCAACCGCTTCTATCAACCCGATTTCGACCTGGATTCGCTGGAGGTCACCCCTCACCTGGTCCTGAGCACCAGTGACGAGCTGCGCCTGCCGCTGCGCTGGGTGGCGATCCTCTACGGTCGGCTGCCGATCGAGCTGGCGATCAGCACCGGCGTCCACACACACCTCGATGTGCTGAAGGGCATCATGGCCGGCGCGCAGGTGACGATGATGACCTCGGAACTGCTGCGCAACGGGGTCAAGCGCATTTGCGAGATCATCCAAGACTTGCGAGACTGGATGGCGCAGCATGAATACGAATCCATCAACCAGATGCGGGGCAGCATGAGCCAGAAAGCAGTGGCCAACCCCTCCGCCTTCGAGCGGGCCAACTACCTGAAGGCGCTCGACTCGTGGCGTCCAGACCCCGCTGCTGTGCTGCCGAAGTCCAGAAGCGCGTCTGCGTCCTTCAGGACATCCGGCGCTGAACGAGTAGATGACTACTTCTAAGGTATTGCGATGGTGAACCAGTTGAACCGCCCCTCCCCGGCCGGCAACGGCCAGCCCGACGCGCGCTTGTTGAGCGACAAGCGCTATAAGCTGATCGAAGCGACGATGCGCCGCTATGGCTACCAGGGCCATGGCTTGATCGAAGCGCTGCACAGCGCCCAAGAAGCTTTTGGTTACCTGGACGATTTCACCTTGCGCCACATCGCGCGGACGCTGCGGTTGCCGCCGAGCAAGGTCTTCGGCGTGGCCACGTTCTATAACTACTTCACGCTCAAGCCACAGGGCGCCCACACCTGCGTGGTCTGCCTCGGCACGGCTTGTTACATCAAAGGCGCGCGCGAGGTGCTGAACGCGATCGAGGCCGCGCATCAGGTGAAAGCCGGCGGAACGACCGCCGATAACCAGCTCTCCCTGCTGACGGCGCGCTGCTTTGGCTCGTGTGCCCTGGCGCCGGTGATCACCTTTGACGGCGAGACCATCGGCAAGGTCTCGCCCGACCACGTGGCCGACCTGATCGCCCAGCGCCTGGTCGGCGCAAGCCAAGTTCTGGAGCATGCCGAACCATGAATCTAGAAGAACTCAACGCAATTGCCCATAGCGAACGCCTGGCCCAGGCGCAGAAGCGCCACCATTTACACGTGTGCGTGGGCACAGCCTGCCAGGCATTAAACAGCGAGCAGATCGCCAAGGCTCTGCAAGCCGCGCTGAAGCAGCGCGGCCAACAACAAGACGCCGCGGTGAAGTGCGTGGGCTGCCCTGGCCTGTGCTCGCTCGGCCCGCTCGTGGAAGTCATCTCAAAGGAAGACAGCGCTGGGCCGCGCTCGCTGCTGTATCAGTTCGTCAAGCCGGAAGACGCCGACGAGATCGTGGCCCACTTGGGTGGTGAGCCGGTGAAGCGGCTGGAGACCCCGCTCGACCAGCCGTTCTTCACGCGCCAGCTCAAGATCGTGTTGGAGAACTGCGGCAAGGTGGACCCGGAGCGGATCGAGGACTACATCGCCATCGGCGGCTACCAGGCGCTGATGAAGGTGCTGACCGAGATGACGCCCCAGCAGGTCATTGATGAGATCACGCACAGCGGGCTGCGCGGGCGCGGCGGCGCCGGCTTCCCCACCGGCCTGAAGTGGGGCACGGTGGCCAAGGCCGACCCCAACCGCTATCCAACCAACGTGCCGGAGGGCATTCAATCGCGCAAGTTCGTGATCTGCAACGGCGACGAGGGCGACCCCGGCGCGTTCATGGACCGCAGCGTGATGGAGGGCGACCCGCACCGCGTGCTGGAAGGCATGGCCATCGCTGGCTACGCCGTGGGCGCGAACTACGGCTTCATCTATGTGCGCGCGGAGTATCCGCTGGCCGTCAAGCGGCTGCGAACGGCGATCCGACAGGCCCAGCGCGCCGGCCTGCTCGGCAGCAACATCGGCGGCACGCCCTTCAGCTTTAACGTGGAGATTCGGCTGGGCGCCGGCGCGTTCGTGTGCGGCGAGGAGACCGCGCTGATCGCCTCAATCGAAGGCGGGCGCGGCTTGCCCCGCCCCCGCCCACCCTTCCCTGCCGAGTTCGGCCTGTGGGGCTGCCCGACGCTGATCAACAACGTCGAGACCTTGGCCAACGTCCCGCCGATCATCCTGAAAGGCGCCGACTGGTTCGCCAGCATCGGGACCGAGAAGAGCAAAGGGACGAAGGTCTTCGCGCTTACCGGCCAGGTGAAGCACACCGGCCTGATCGAGGTGCCGATGGGCATCACCCTGCGCGAGATCGTCTTCGACATCGGCGGCGGCATGCCGGAGGGCAAATCGTTCAAAGCCGTGCAGACCGGCGGCCCATCGGGCGGGTGCATCCCCGCCGAGTTCCTGGACATGCCGGTGGATTACGAATCGCTGGCGAAGGTCGGCTCGATCATGGGCTCCGGCGGCATGATCGTGATGGACGACAGCACCGACATGGTGGAAGTAGCGCGCTTCTTCATGGAGTTCTGCATGGATGAATCGTGCGGCAAGTGCATCCCGTGTCGGGCCGGCACGGTGCAAATCCATCGCCTGCTCACCAAGATTCAGCAAGGCCAGGCCACCGAGCGCGACCTGCAGACCCTGGAGGAGTTGTGCGACCTGGTGAAGCACACCAGCCTATGTGGCCTGGGCCAGAGCGCGCCCAACCCGGTGATCAGCACGCTGAAGTACTTCCGTGAAGAATACCTGGCGAAGATCAAGCGCGAGGCGAGCTTCAGCACAAACGGTAAGCGAGTGGAGGAACATGTCTAGGACGCTCACGATAAACGATCAGGAGATCAGCGCTGCCGAGGGCCAGACCCTGCTGGAGGCAGCGCGCGACGCGGGCATTTATATCCCCACCCTCTGCCATCTGGACGGCCTGACGGACGTGGGCGCGTGCCGGCTGTGCCTGGTGGAGGTCGTCGGCTCGAATAAGCTAATGCCGGCCTGCACGACGCGCGTCCAAGAGGGCATGGCGGTGTATACCGACACCCCTCGACTGCGCGCCTATCGCCGGCAGATCGTCGAGCTGCTCTTCGCCGAGCGCAATCACGTCTGTGCCGTGTGCGTGGCCAACGGCAACTGCGAGCTACAGAACATGGGCATCGTCGTCGGCATGGACCACGTTCGGTATGACTATTTGTTCCCGAAGCTCGGCGTGGACCTCTCGCACGAGCGGTTCGGCATGGACCACAACCGCTGCATCCTGTGCACGCGCTGCGTGCGCGCCTGCGACCAGATCGAGGGCGCGCACACGCTGGACGTCCTCGGTCGCGGCGCGCATTCGATGATCGTCCACGACATGAACGTGCCCTGGGGCGAGGCAACCACCTGCACCAGTTGCGGCAAGTGCGTGATGGCTTGTCCCACCGGCGCGCTCTTCAAGCAGGGGTCCACGGTGGCCGAGATGGTCCACAACGCCGAGAAGCTGGCCTTCCTGCGGGCCGCGCGCGAGCGACGGGTATGGAATGTGTAATGGATGGGTTCACAGCGGGGCAAGTCTGACCTCATGCGGAGAGCGCAGGAAAGCTCAGTTTACTGTTGCCCCTATTGGTGAATGCACTCCCGTGTAATCAGGATGCGTTAGAGTAGCTGCCATGAGCGAGAAGATTCGGTTTGCCAGCGTGTGGTTGGGCGGATGTTCGGGTTGTCACATGTCGTTCCTCGACCTGGATGAATGGCTGTTCGACCTGGCCCAAGCGGTCGAGGTGGTCTATAGCCCGGTGGCGGACATCAAGGCATTTCCAGAGAACGTGGACGTCACGTTAATCGAGGGCGCGATCGCCAACCAGGACCACTTGGAGCTGATCCACACCATCCGAAAGAACAGCAAGTTGGTAGTGTCGTTCGGCGACTGCGCGGTGACGGGTAACGTGACAGCGATGCGCAACCCGCTGGGCGAGGCCGATGTGGTGTTATCGCGCGCGTATCAGGATGCGCAATTCCTGAACCCGCAGATACCCCACGACGATGGGATCGTGCCGCCGTTGACGGCGCAGGCGCTGCCGGTGCACGCTGTCGTGCCGGTGGACTTGTATATCCCCGGCTGCCCGCCGCCGGCCAAGCGCATCCGCGGCGTCTTGCAAGCGCTGCTAGAAGGCCAATCGCCTGAGCTGATCGGGCGCGAGATGTTGAAGTTCGGCTGAACCAACCGGAGAGGAGAAGATGACCCGTCGCGTTGTGATTGACCCAGTCACCCGCATTGAGGGACACGCCAAAATCTCGATATACCTGGACGAAGCCGGCGAAGTGAACGATGCGCGCTTTCACGTCGTGGAGTTTCGCGGCTTCGAGAAGTTCTGCGAGGGCCGCTCGCTGGGCGAGATGGCCGGCATCACCGCGCGGGTGTGCGGCATCTGCCCGGTGAGCCACCTGCTGGCCAGCGCCAAGGCCGGCGACGACATCTTCGCAGTGACCATCCCGCCCGCCGCCGAGAAGCTGCGCCGGCTGATGAACCTGGGCCAGATCGTGCAATCGCACGCGCTGAGCTTCTTCCACCTCAGCTCGCCCGACCTGCTGCTGGGCTACGACAGCGATCCGAGCCGGCGCAACTTATTCGGCCTGATCGCCCAACATCCCGACTTCGCGCGGGGCGGCATCCGGCTGCGCCAGTTCGGCCAGGAGGTGATCGAGCTGCTGGGCGGGCGCAAGATTCACCCGGCCTGGGCGGTGCCGGGCGGCGTGCGCGAGCCGCTCTCGGCAGCCAACCGCGACTACCTACGCAGCCGGCTACCGGAAGCCTTCGCCACCGTCCAATCGGCGCTGGCGTTCTTCAAGCAGTATGCCGAGACGCACGCCGAGGAGGTAGATCATTTCGGCAACTTCCCCACCCTCTTCGCCGGCCTGGTCAGCAAGGAGGGCGGGCTGTGGGAGCATTACGACGGCTACCTGCGGATCGTGGACAGCGAGGGGCGCATCCTGGTTGATCAATTCGACCCGCGCCGATACGCGGAGATCATCGGCGAAGCGGTGGAGCCGTGGTCTTACCTGAAGTCGCCCTATTACAAACCGCTCGGCTACCCCGACGGGGCCTATCGCGTCGGGCCGCTGGCGCGGCTGAACATCTGTAGCGGCATGGGCACGCCGCTGGCCGATGCCGAGCTGGCCGAGTTCCGCCGGCGCGGGAACGCCCAAGGCATCGTGACTTCCTCGTTCATGTATCACTACGCCCGCCTGATCGAGATCCTGGCCGCGCTGGAGCGCATCCAGATGCTGTTGGAAGACCCTGACATACTCTCGCCGCGCGTGCGGGCCAGCGGCGGCATCAACAAGCTGCACGGCGTGGGGGTGAGCGAGGCCCCGCGCGGCACGCTCTTCCACGACTACGAGGTGGACGAGCGCGGCATGATCCGGCGGGTGAACCTGATCATCGCCACCGGCCAGAATAACATCGCCATGAACCGCACCGTGAAGCAGATCGCCCAGCACTGGATCCACGGCGCGACGAACGGCATCCCCGAAGGGCTGCTGAACCGCGTCGAGGCCGGCATCCGCGCCTTTGACCCTTGCCTGAGCTGCTCCACGCACGCCATCGGTCAGATGCCGATGGTGGTGACGCTGATTGACAGCCAAGGGCGGGTGATCGCCGAGGCCAGGCGTGATTAAGACACGGACGGTTGACTATCTGATCATCGGCTATGGCAACACGCTGCGGGGTGATGATGGTGCCGGGCCGCGCGTGGCCGAAGCGGTCGCCGGCTGGGGCATGCCCAACGTTCGGGCCATCAGCGCCGCCCAATTGACGCCGGAGCTGGCCGAAGCGCTGGCCGGCGCGGAGGTCGTCATCTTCGTGGATGCACAGGTCGGCCAGGCCGCCGGCAGACCGGCAGCGTCCATCACGTTCGAGCCTCTCGCTGCCGATGATGAGCGACCCTTAGAGGCCCATCGGAGCGATCCGCGCCAGTTATTGGCCCTCACCCGCCAGCTCTACGGCCGCTGCCCGAGCGCGTGGCTGATCGCGATCCCTGGCGTATGCTTCGACTTCGGCGAGGCGCTCTCTGCTGTGGCGCAGCAGGGCGTGGATGAGGCCCTGCGGCGCATCCGCGCGTTGCTTACCGGCCAGCAGAACCTTGCCCACGGCGCAACCCCCCTTATCCCGTAATTCTGAGTAGGGGCGGTTTGCGAACCGCCCTGAGTTTGCGAACCGCCCCTTCGCGCGCCCGGCTAGGCGCTGGGGGTTGTTGAGGCAGGGCGTTTGGTGGCTGCGCGGGGTTTCCGGGGGCGACGCGATACGTCGCCCCTACGTGGCAACGTGGGGGTTGGGCATGGGTGGCTGCGCGGCGTCTCGGTCGGGTGGGATTTTAGATTCTCCGCTGCGCTAGTATGATGAAGACGGTGGACACGGCATGCCGCGCTAGCGCTAGCATGACAGATGCGTCCCTTTACCCTTCCGGAGGCTGCGCGACTGCGGGATGTCCCCAGGGCTACAATCATTCCTTAGGTGTCCATCGTCAGTGGATCGAACGTCGGCAAGTCGTTCGGCGCGTTTGACCTCTTCGCCGGCCTCAGCTTCAGCGTCGCACGCGGTGACAAGATCGCCCTGGTCGGCCCGAACGGCTGTGGCAAGACCACGCTGCTGCGCCTGATCGCTGGCCAAGAAGCGCCCACCGAGGGCGTCATCCACGTCGCGCGCGGCATCACCCGCGGCTACCTGGCCCAGGACGCCGAGGATGGCGACAATCGCACGGCCTGGGAGTTGGCCGGCTCAGCTTTCGCCGAGCTGAACGAACTGCGAGAGCGCATGGCGCAGATCGAGGCAACGCTGGCCGGCCTCGACCAGCGCCACCCCGACGCGCGCCGCGCGCTGGAAATCTATGGCGAGCTTCAACAGGCCTTCGAACTCAAGGGCGGCTACACCGTCGAGGCGCGGATTAAGCATGTGCTAGGCGGCTTGGGACTGGCCGAGCCGGCCTGGCATCAGCCGCTGCGCGCGCTGAGCGGCGGCCAGCGGGTGCGGGCCAACCTGGCCCGCCTGCTGCTCCTGTCTCCCGACCTGCTGTTGCTGGATGAGCCGACCAACCAT
>DAOTYZ010000277.1:0-3770 GCA_034434555.1 Candidatus Roseilinea sp. | reverse complement strand
TTCGCGCACATGCCAGCCATCTGCCGAGCCGTGCTGGCGTAGCCACGTCGCCACCAGGCTCAGATCAGGGGCATCAAACTGCCACTCTATCTCCTGCTTATCAGACGCCATCGCTGGGCTGCTCCCCTGATAGCGATAGAAAGGCTATTATAGAGAAATACCCACATCCTGCGTTCACGATTTGGGGCGCGTGACCGGCATTGAGCACACAAGGGTCACTTTGCCTCACCCTGTCACCCCGAGCGAAGCGAAGGGTCTAGGCCCGCGCCTGTGTTGAGGCGCTGGGGGGATCGCCGGCGCTCTGCCTCACGCCGGTCACCCTTTTACACAGGAGCGTTTATGGATATCGTTCAGCTCGCCATATCAGTCTGTCATGCCAGCGCGAAGCATCCGAAATCCCGCCCGACCGAAGCCTTGCGAAGTCACTCATACCACCCCCAATTCCCCCGCGTCCTGGGAAACAGCGACTGCGCCACCGCGCCGCTGTTTCCCCCAGGCCAAATGATGGCCTCGCCATCATGAGCTGTTGCGGGGGAATCAGAAGGGGGCTTCCCCCGCACGCGGGGGAATTGGGGGTGGCATGAGTGACTTCGCGGGGCTTCGGTCGGGCGGGATTTTGGATACTTCGCGTGGGCATGACAGACTGATATGACGAGCTGAACGAAACGCTCCTGTGCAAATCCGAACTCACGTTATGCAGAAGTCTCTACGCCCTTCGCGTCTCCGCGGTGCGTGTTCAAGTGGCGCACTCTCCCATTCAGATGTTGAGCGCTATCTATAATTCCAATGCTTTGAACGCCATCTTCACCCTGCTGTTGCTGCTGCCCATCTTCCTACTCATTTACCTGGCCAACCTGGGTGAGCGCTCGCGGGACGCTCGTTTGCTCCACTATCTCAGCCTCGCCGTCGTTAATGGCTTCATCCTCTTGATGGGCGCGTTCAGCGTGATGAGCGCTGTCCTGCTGGCCATCGGGGATGTAAGCAGCACGGTCGAGGCATCACCCGCCATTCAGCAGTTGCGCACGGCGCGGTTGGATTTAGGTGGGCTTGCCTTGGTGATCGGTGCGCTGCTGGCGCTGGCTGCGCTATTGCCCCCCGTGCGCCGGCTGGCTGCGCGCCTGCTGCCTATGCAGGCCGATAGCCCCGTGCATGCCACGGCGCTGTCGCTAACGGCGACTGCGCTCGGCCTCAACCTCTTCCAAATGCTGGCGCTCACGCCGGCCCTGTTCGCCCTGGTCGAAGACCCACAGCAGCGCCAACAACTGAGCGGCCCTTCCTACTTGGACGTGTTGGCTTTCCCGCTGCTCGCCTTTACGCTCGCCGCGCTGCTCGGCGTCGGCTTGGGCGTCCGACGAAGCCAAGCTGAAGCGCTCGCGCGGTTGGGGGTGAAGCCGCTCACTCTGCCTCACCTAGGTCTGGCACTCATCAGTACGGCTGCGCTGATCGGGCTGGCCATTGCTACCGAACAACTCTGGCGCATGCTTGACCCACAGGGTTTGGAGCGAGTGGGCAGCCTCTCCAAAGCGCTGTTGGGCAACTTCTCCGGCTTCAGCGGCGCGTTGGCCATCGGCACCGCAGCCGCGATCGGCGAGGAGACTTTCTTTCGCGGCGCCTATCAGCCGCGCATGGGCATCGTGATCACCTCGCTGTTGTTCGCCTCGTTTCACGTGCAATATGGCATCACGCCGGCGACGCTGCTGATCCTCGCCATGAGCCTGATCCTTGGCGTGCTGCGCGCGCGCACCTCGCTGAGCGTGTGCGTCCTGGTGCACTTCCTCTATAACTTCACGACGGTGCTGCTCGCGTCGTAGGGATACAATTCCCCAAGCAGGCAATGACAGGGCGTATTTCAAGCGACGAAGGCGTGTGGACGACGGCCGACCACGAGCAGACCGCCGGGCTTATCTTCGCCGCCCTGCGGCAGTGGTCTGAGCAGATCGGCCTGGGTCAGGCCAGCCCAGCTCCTGGTGTGGTCTTTGGCGAGCCGGACAACGCAGGGCTGGATGTGGTGTGGGTGAGCAACGAACGCTTTGAGCACTCGCCAGACCAGGCCGGCCACCTGATCAAGCCATGACAATCGGCGTTTCTATTCCCCGCATTGACGCGCTGGCCAAAGTGACCGGCCAAGCCCCCTATCCAGGCGACCTGATGATGCCCGGCATGCTCCATGCCAAGGTACTATTTGCCCGCCGGCCGCACGCGCGCGTGAAAGTAATGGACCTGCGCGAGGCGCTGCGCCTGCCCGGTGTGGTCGCCATCTTCACCGGCCTGGATGTGCCAAACAATGAATATGGGCTGGTGCTCTTCGACGCGCCGGTGATGGTGAGTCCCGACGTCCTGCTGCCAGCGCCGACAGAGCGCGAGAGGCCGAGCTATCCGCGCAAGCCATTTGACGGCGTCGTGCGGCATGTGGGCGAGAAGCTGGCCTTCGTCGTCGCCGAGAGCGAGCAGATCGCTGCGCGCGCCCGCGACCTGATCCGCGTTGAGTACGAGGACCTGCCGGCTTTGACGGATGTGCATGCCGCACTGCTGCCGGATGCCCCTCAGCTCCACCCCCACTATCCGGGGAACGTGATGAAGCGCTATCGCATCCGCAAAGGTGACGCGGAGGCAGCCTTTGCGCAGTGCGATGTGATCATCGAGGATGTTTACACGACCGGCGCGCAAGAGCACGCCTATCTCCAGCCGGAGGCTGGTCTGGCGTATATAGACGAGCAGGGGCGCGTGACCGTGCTGGTCGCCGGCCAGTGGACACACGAGGACCAACACCAGATCGCCCACGCGCTGAACCTGCCGCTCGACCAGGTGCGCGTGATCTATCCGGCCATCGGCGGCGCATTCGGCGGACGCGAGGATATGAGCGTGCAGATCGTGCTGGCGCTGGCTGCCTGGCGCTTGCGGCGACCGGTGAAGATCATCTGGACGCGCGAGGAGAGCATCATCGGCCATCACAAGCGCCACCCGATGTGGTTTCGCGCGCGGCTGGGCGCGACGCGCGAGGGCAAATTGCTGGCCGCGCAGGTGGAGATCCGCGCCGACGCCGGCCCCTATGCCTATACCTCAACCAAGGTGCTGGGCAACGCCACCGTCACCTGCGCTGGACCGTACGAGATCCCCAACGTCGCGGTGGACGCCTGCGCAGTGGTCACGAACAACGTCCCCAGCGGTGCGTTTCGCGGCTTCGGCGCGCCACAGGCGCTCTTCGTGGCCGAGACGCAGATGAATAAGCTGGCGGTCGCTCTGGGCATGGATCCGGTGGCCCTGCGCCTGAAGAACGCGCTGCGCGATGGCAGCCTCACCGTCAACAACACCCCGGTCCCGGCCGGCTGCACCATCGCCCAGGTCATTGAACAGTGCGCACAGCGCGGCGGCTGGAACGGTGCGCGGCCCGCTCATCACGCGTGCGAGCCACACCTTGCTGTTGGTCGTGGATTCGCCTGCGGCCATAAAAATGTTGGCTTCTCATTCGGCTTTCCGGAGCGCTGCGAGGCGACCGTGGAGCTATACGGCGGCGCGCAGATCGAGCGCGCTGTGGTCAAACATGCTGGCGCGGAGTGCGGCCAGGGCGCGCACACGGCCTTCTTGCAGATCGCGGCGCACGCGCTCGGGTTGCCGACCGAAAACATCGAGCTGGTGCTGAGCGACACGGCCACCAGCGGCAGCAGCGGCAGCGCCTCGGCCTCGCGGCTGACGTTTATGGCCGCCCACGCCATCCGCGGCGCAGCGCAAGAAGCCCTGCGCCGCTGGCACGACGAAGAGCGGCCGGCCAT
>DAOTYZ010000276.1:0-16373 GCA_034434555.1 Candidatus Roseilinea sp. | reverse complement strand
GGATCGCCCAACTTGGCCTTCAACCTGGCAAGTTCTTCGTCACGCGCCAGCACGTCCGGGCCGTGGAAGACATACCACATCTCTCTTCGCTACGGTTCAGTGATCAGGCCGGTGAACAGTATGCTGCCGGTGCTGGTTTCCTCGATGGCGAAGAAGAACGGCCGGTCAACTTGCATCAGGAAGGTTTCTGTGGGCATGGCAGACGTGATGCCCATCTCCACGGAGGTCACCGCCGCGGCCTCCGTGCCGGCCTCGTTCACGTCCACATAAGCGACGTGGCGCACCTGGCTGATGAACAGCGCGGGAGGCACGGGCCGCATGCCGGAGAAGTCGGCCCGACCGTCATCAAATGCCTCTGTCATCCCCATCGCACTGAGCGCCTGATTGAGTTGTTTGTCGTAGCGCGTTGTGAAACGCGGCAGATAAAGCTGCCCTTCCTTGACCGAGAACTGTTCGCGCCAGCTTTCCCAGTTCTCGATGCTGAGCTGGTCCGTGAGCTGCGCCAGCGTCCGGTCCGCATCGGGCAGGATGATCACCATCCGCACGCCACCGCCGGCGTAGGGCAGGCGCACCGCTTGGAAGCCATCGCCCTTCAGGTACTCGAAATCATCTGAGCGATACATGGTGGGCAGTTCTTTGGTTGTGCCGTTCAGCAGGTAGAACGGCCGGTCCTGGGTGAATTCGGGGTTGAAGGGCGTCTCCCACTTGCCGTTGAAGTAGATCGCGCTCATAAGGAGCAAGATGATCTCTTCGGGGATGCGCTCGACGACGGCAGGGATCTTGTCGTTGGTCTGGCGGCGCACCCATTCGTTGATCGTTTTGGGTGCATCAGGCTGGTCAAAGTCCAGCGCCTCGATCCTGGCGTCGTAGAAGCCCTGCGTGCGCTGGAGGAAATCGGCGTTGAACGCTACGCCGGCGCGCGCCCATAGCGCGTTGGCGATGGCGATCGTCGCGCCGGGTTCGTCGCGTACCAGCAACGCCTGAAGCGCAGCGAAGTTGCTGTTGACCGTTTCGAGGTCTAGCGTATTCAGATTGAGGGCCGATAACATGCTCTGCAGCGTCTCGCCGCGCGCGCCGTTGGCGGTCATGGCCAGGGCGATGGCAACGTTGGCCGGCGAGAGGAAGACGTTCTGTCCCGCGTCTTGCCGGCCAAGTTGGACCGTGAGTTCAAGCGCGAATTCGTTGACGGCCCGCAGGAAGGCCGGGTCAAGGCGCTGGGGCGCTCTTGGCTTGCCCGCACTGCCGGGCGTCTCAGCGGAAGTTGCAGTGGGCATAGGCTCCGCCGGCGGGGCAGTGGGCGCGGGCAGCGGCACGCCGGCGCAGGCGCACAGCATCAAGGCCAAAACAGACGCTATCTGCCTCATATTGGGCAGTGTAGCAGAGGCAAGTTGTTTTGCGTGAAGGTCAGAAGTATGACGCGCCGCTGCGCCAATTGTGAAGAGGAGGGATGCTTTCTTTATGCGCTCATGCGCTCAGCCATGTAGGCTGCCAGGTCGGCCACCCGGCAGGCGTAACCCCACTCGTTGTCGTACCAGGCCACCACCTTCACCATATTGCCGCCGATCACCAGCGTATCCAGCGCGCTGAAGATGGATGAGCGCGGATCGCCTTTCAGGTCCATCGAGACCAGCGGCTCTTCGGTATAGCCCAAGATGCCCTTCATCGGCCCTTCGGCATACTCCTTCATCGCTGCGTTCACCTCGTCCTTGGTCACGTCGCGGCTCAGCAGCGCGGTGAAGTCCACGACCGAGACGGTGGAGGTGGGCACGCGAAAGGCCATGCCGCTGAACTTACCTTGTAACTCTGGGATCACCAGGCCGACCGCACGGGCGGCGCCGGTCTCGCTGGGTACGATGTTCAGCGCTGCTGCGCGCGCATCGCGCACATCTTTGGCCGCCAAGTCCAGCAACCGCTGCGAGTTGGTGTAGGCGTGGATGGTGGTGAGGATGCCTTTCTCGATCCCGAACTTATCGAACAGCACCTTGGCCACTGGGGCCAGCCCATTGGTTGTGCAGGAGGCGTTGGACACCACGTGGTGTTTGGCAGGGTCGTATTTGTCGTGGTTCACGCCCATCACGATCGTGATGTCTTCCTTCTTGCCTGGCGCGCTGATGATCACCTTCTTTGCCCCTGCCTTCAGGTGCGCGCGCGCCTTGTCGGCATCGGTGAACAGGCCGGTGGACTCAACCACGATGTCGGCGCCCATGTTGCCCCAAGGGATAGCTGCCGGGTCTTTCTCTGCGAACACCTTGATCCGATCGCCGTTCACGATCAAGTCGTTCCCATCCACCTCTACTGTGCCTTGAAAACGCCCATAGTTCGAGTCGTACTTGAAGAGATGGGCATTGGTATGGGCATCCACCAGGTCGTTGATGGCGACCACGTCGAACTTATCGCGATGGTATTCAAATAACGCCTTGAGCGCCTGCCGGCCAATGCGGCCAAAGCCGTTGATCCCGATCTTGATCTTTGACATGAAAGGTCTCCTTCCTGATGTGCAGTTTACGCGATCAGGGTATAAGCCTATCACACGTCGGCAGGCGATCGGTGCGTTCATAGCCAGAGACAGAACGCCGGATGGGCGACGGCAATGCCGTCGCTCACCTTGCTTTGCCCCTCTCCATGAATACATCCAACGCACCCCCAACATGGGAGTGCTCAACTTTGGAGTTGACTTGGCTCACTGACGTTTAAACCGCCGAGGCGCAGAGAAATAACCTCTGCGTCCTCCGCGGTGCGTGCTTCTTGTATCACCCTCAAGGCGCGCTCCCTAAACAACAAGTTAGCTTTTGCGAATGTTAGAATCCCATCCCTGCTAGGCGTATGGCAGAGCCTCAAAAAGTCATCTACTCGATGGTGCGCGTGGGGCGCGTTCATCCGCCCAACAAGCAAGTCCTCCGCGACATCTCGCTGGGCTTCTACTATGGAGCCAAGATCGGCGTGCTTGGGCTAAACGGGGCGGGAAAGAGCACGCTGCTGCGCATCATGGCCGGCCTCGACAACGACTACATCGGCGAGACGGTCCTCTCGCCTGGTTATACGCGCGGGTTGCTGGAACAAGAACCACAGCTTGACCCCAATAAAACGGTCAAGGAGGTGGTGGAAGAAGCGGTCCAGCCGCTCGTGGACCTGATGAAGCAGTATGCGGCGATCAACGAGAAATTCGCTGAACCTGATGCCGACTACGACAAGCTATTGGAAGAACAGGCCCGCCTGCAAGAGGCGCTAGACAAGCATGACGTATGGACGCTTGATCAGCGGCTGGAGGTGGCGATGGACGCGCTGCGTTGTCCGCCGCCCGATACGCCGATCCGCGTGCTCTCGGGCGGGGAACGCCGGCGCGTCGCGCTGTGCCGGCTGCTGCTCACCGAGCCGGACATCCTCTTGCTCGATGAGCCAACCAACCATCTAGACGCCGAATCGGTGAGCTGGCTGGAGCATCACCTGCGCGACTACAAAGGAACCGTGATCGCCGTGACCCACGACCGCTACTTCCTGGACAACGTGGCTGAATGGATCC
Organism: Candidatus Roseilinea sp.; assembly: GCA_034434555.1. Classification (GTDB taxonomy): domain Bacteria; phylum Chloroflexota; class Anaerolineae; order J036; family Brachytrichaceae; genus JAAFGM01. The sequence continues at coordinate 12,853 of DAOTYZ010000276.1, read as the reverse complement.
TTGAACTGGACCGCGGTTACGGGATTCCCTGGAAGGGCAACTATTCCTCCTGGCTGGAGCAAAAGAAGAGCCGGCTGGCCCAGGAAGAGAAGGCCGACCTCAAGCGCCAGAAGACGCTAGAGCGCGAGCTGGAATGGATCCGCATGAGTCCCAAAGCGCGGCAAGCGAAGAGCAAGGCGCGCGTGAACGCCTACGAGAAGTTGCTCTCTCAAGAAACCGAGCGCCGGCGCGAAGAGCTGGAGATTTACATTCCCCCTGGCCCACGGTTGGGTGACATCGTCATCGAGTTCGAGGGAGTGACGAAGCGCTACGGTGACCGCGTGCTATATGAGGGCTTGACCTTCAGCGTCCCGCCGGGCGCGGTGGTCGGCATCATCGGCCCCAACGGCGTGGGGAAGACCACCTTGTTTCGCATGATCATCGGGCAGGAACAACCCGATGCAGGGACGATCCGCGTGGGTGAGACGGTGAAGCTGGGCTACGTTGATCAGAATCGCCCACTTGACCCAGAGAAGACCGTTTGGGAAGAGATCAGCGGGGGCGAGGAATACATCCAACTGGGCGCGCGCAGGATGCTCAGCCGCGCCTACGTAGCCAGCTTCAACTTTCTGGGCAGCGACCAGCAAAAGAAGGTGGGTATGCTCTCCGGCGGGGAGCGCAACCGCGTGCATCTGGCCAAAGTGTTGAAGGAGGGCGCAAACGTGCTGTTGCTCGATGAGCCGACCAATGACCTGGACGTGAACACGCTGCGCGCCCTGGAAGACGCGATTGACCAGTTCGCCGGCAGCGCCTTAATCATTAGCCATGACCGCTGGTTTCTCGATCGCGTGGCCACCCATATTCTGGCGATCGAAGATGACGGGGAGGTGCGCTGGTTCGTTGGCAACGTCAGCGAATACGAGGCGGCCTATCCGCGACCCATACGCCGCCGGCAGCGCAAACTGCAACGCTAAAAGCGCTGCCCAACGCGACCGCGGCTAAACCTGAATGGGCTATGATGCGCTGAGCTTCTCATGAGGTCCGTTCACGTCATCCGTCTGCGGCGGCATCAGCAGCATACGCGCCGCTTTGGCCTTGGCTATCGCCTGGTGCAGATAGCGCTGCCGGCGCTGGCCTTGCTCTTCGCGCTTGTCGTCGCTATTCCCGCCTTCGGCGCGTTCGCGGCGGGCGCGGTATATGCCTCGCTCACGCGCGACCTGCCTGATCCAGCCCAGATCAAAAAGGCAGAAGAGGATTTCCAGACGACGAAAATCTACGACCGCAACGGCGCATTGCTTTACGAGATCATCGATCCCACCGGCGGAGACCGCCAGTGGGTTGAACTCGATGAAATCTCTCCCTACCTGATATGCGCCACGATCGCCATCGAGGACAAAACGTTCTACGAAAACCAGGGGTTTGACCTGCGCGGCATCGCGCGCGCGCTGGTGGCGAACCTACAAGGCGGCGCAACACAGGGCGGATCGGGCATCACCCAACAACTGGTCAAGTCGGTTGTCCTTCCGCCCGAGGAGCGCGCCGGCCCTGGCCGAACCACCGCCGTGAAACTCAAGGAGGTGCTGCTCGCGGCGGAGGTCACGCGGCGATATACCAAAAATCAAATCCTGGAGTGGTATCTCAACACGAACTTCTACGGCAACCTGGCCTACGGCATTGAGGCCGCAGCGCGGGTGTATTTTGGTAAGCCGGCGCGCGACCTGACGCTGGCCGAGGCCGCGATGCTCGCGCATATCCCGCAATTCCCGAAACAGAATCCCTTCGATAGCCCTAATGAAGCAAAGTTTCGCCAGTTGCTGGTGCTCGAACAAATCGCAGAGCGCGCGTTGACAGGTGTCCCGGGCTGCGACGTAACCCCTCAACAAATTGCCGAAGCCAAGCTCGAGCCGCTGCGCTATGCCAGCCGGGTGCAGCGCTTTAATATCCAGGCCCCCCATTTCTCCGTATATGCCAAGGACAGGGCGATTGATCTGCTGGCCGACCACCTGGGGATTGGAACGGACACGGCGCGCCAGTTGGTCGAGCGCGGCGGCCTGCGCATCTATACCACGCTCGACCTGAACGTGGACAATCAAGCGCGCGCGATCGCCAATCGGCACATCGCCACGCTCCAGGCGCAGGGCAGGGACGTCAACAACGCCGCCGTCGTGGTGATCAAACAGGATTCGGGCGAGGTGATCGCAATGGTGGGCAGCCTGGACTACTTCAACGACGCGATTGACGGCAAGTTCAACGTCGCCCTGGGCTTGCGCCAGCCTGGCTCAGCCTTTAAGCCGATAACTTATCTTGAGTTGCTGCGCCAGGGCGCCTCGCCGGCTACCCTGTTCTGGGATGTGCGCACTGCGTTCGACGTGGGCGGCGAAGTGCCCTACATCCCGGAGAACTACGACCGCAAGTTTCACGGCCCGGTGTTGATGCGTCAGGCGCTGGCGCGCTCTTATAACATCCCCGCCGTAGATGCGCTCAACCGCGCCGGCATCGGCAACGTCATCCGGCTGGCGCACGTCTTGGGCATCACCGACCTCGACCGCGGGCTGAACTTCTATGGCCTGGCGCTCACGTTGGGCGGTGGCGAGGTCAAGTTGCTGGATTTGACTTATGTCTATGCCAACATCGCCAACCGAGGCACAATGGTCGGCGTGCCCAAGCCGGCGACCCAGAGAAAGGCTGGCCGGCGCGCGTTAGACCCGGCTGTTATCCTGCGGGTGGAGGATAGCAAAGGTCAGTTGCTCTACGCCTATCAGCCGGCGGCTGTCCCGCGCCTGTTGGGTCCGCAGAGCGAACAACTGACTTATCTGCTCACCAGCATCCTGGCCGACCCACGCGCGCGCGCGGCTGCGTTCGGCTATCCCTCTATGCTGGACCTCTCCGGGCCGCGGCCGGCTGCCGTCAAGACCGGCACCACCAACGATTACCGCGATAACTGGACGGTGGGCTATACGACCGATTTCACCGTCGGCGTATGGGTTGGCAACACGGACAATCGGCCGATGAGCCGAGGGGTGACTGGATTAACCGGCGCTGCGCCCATCTGGCACGATGTGATGGAGTATCTCCATCAGGGTTTGCCGATCCGTGACTTCCCTCGCCCGGAAGGGCTGATCACCCTGAGCGTGTGCCAGATAGACGGCCTGCTGCCGAATGGGGTATGCCCCACTGTCAGTGAACTCTTCATCCCTGGCAGCGAGCCAACCCAGCAGAGCACAATGGTCCAGCTCTTTCCAATCAATAAGGAGACCGGCAAGCTGGCCCTGCCCGGCACGCCGCCTGAGTTGGTAGAGACACTGCCGATGTATGTCTTCCCGCCACAGGCTCAGGATTGGTATGCTTCGTTGAGCGAGGAGGAGCGGGCCAGTCTGCCACAAGCGCCGGCGGACTTTGACACCCGCTTTGGCGGGCTGGTGAGCAGCGCCGAAGTCGCCATCGTCTATCCACCGAACGGCGGCTATCTCAGTCCGCTGCTGCCCACGTTTGACCCAAATGCCCCTCCCGACCCGAACACCGGACAACCCGTGCCAGCGACGCCGCCGGGCATCGTCCAGATCCGCGGCAATGCGCGCGGCGACGCATGGGCCGCTTATCGGGTGATGTTTGCGCCTGGCTGGGCGCCAGGCGCAGATCAATGGATACAAATCGGCCCCGACCATCCCGAACAGGTCGTGGGGGGCGTGCTGGAGAACTGGGATATTACCGGCCTGCCGCCTGGCCCTTACTCGCTCAAGCTCACCCGAATTGGCAGCGATGGCAGCTATACGGATTTCATCAGCCAAATAACGATTGACAACACCCCGCCCACGCTGCGCTTGCTCCAGCCGACGGCGGATGAGGTCTTTCGCTTAAAGCAAGATGAGTGGGTGCCCTTGGTCGCTGACGTACGAGACGACTACGCGATGAGCAAAGTGGAGTTTTACGTCAACGGACAGCTCTTTGAAGCGCGCACGGTGGCGCCATTTACCACGCGCTGGACGCTTCAGGAGGCTGGTGACTTTGAATTCTATGCTGTGGCCTACGATGCCGCCGGCAACCGCACGGAGAGCGCGCGCGTTAACGTGCGCGTTGACAAAGAATAGGCCAATTCGCAGACGTTCCCTCCTGTTTAAGCACGCTTAATAATATAACCAGTCGTCCAAGTATTATTCACCGATAGTGAATGTAAAGATTCTCTGCTCGTCTTCTCCTGTCATGCCATGAAACACGTCACGCTAAACGTGCGCGCCTGGCATCGCTGGCTGCGCCGCCCCATTAAGGGCCTGATGCAACTGACGCGCTACAAAGAGTATGTCCTGTTCGTCACCGTTACCACGCTCTTGGGGGCAAAGCTCGGCGGGGGAGCGTTCGACCTGCGCTTACTGATCGTGCTGGTCGCCAACATCCTGGTGGTGGGCTTTGCGTTTATGTACAACGATGTGGAAGACGCCGCGGACGATGCCCTCGATGCGCACAAGGCGAAACGCAACCCGATCAGCGCCGGCATGATCTCGCCACGCATCGGCAAGGCTGCCTGTGTGGTCGTCAGCGGTCTGGTGCTGGGCTTATATGCATTGCTGGGCGGCATGACGCTGCTCCTGGGCGCGCTCTGCCTGGCCTTGGCCTTTCTCTATTCCTGGCGGGTGGCCCGCTTAAAAGCGGTGCCCGTTGCCGACCTGCTCACCCATGGTCTCTCGCTGGCCGGCTTGCAGTTCCTCTGCGCCTACTTTGCCTTCGACCAGGGCAAGCCGTATAGCTGGCTGTTCTTTGTGTTCGTTGTCCTCATCTCTGTGTATGGCGAGCTGAACAACGAGCTGCGTGATATCGAAGTTGATCGCAAGGCCGGCATTCGACACACCGCAGACCTGCTCGGGGTGCGATGGACAAAGGTGGTGATGGTTGGGTCGCTGGTCGCTGCGTTCGCTGTATTGGCGATCTTTCTGGCATTGGAGATGATCCCATTATGGCTGCTGAGCGTGCCGTTGATCGTCGCTCCGATGCTGTTTGCCGAGTCGCTCTGGCGGCTGGTGCGCGGCGAGATGAGCGTGGTGGATGAACGCGAAGCCATGCACGAGCCGGCTGTGTTGCTGGGCTTATTAACCTGCGTGGTGTGGTTCGTGGCCGACGCAATGCCGAACGTGCGGCTCTTTTAATACAATATCCGTCAGACAGATCATCCCTTTAGGAAGGCCAAACGATGCTGAAATACAACCTGCTTCATCCTGAGATCTTGGCTGCGTTGGGCGGGGCCGGCCACGGTGCTAAAGTGCTCATCGCCGACGGCAATTATCCGTTCAGCACGCGCGCCCATCCAGCCGCCCGCCGCGTCTACCTCAACCTCGCGCCTGGCTTGGTCAATGCAGTGGACGTGTTGCGCGTCCTAGTGGGCGCCATCCCGATTGAATCGGCGGACATCATGCTCACGGCGGAGGGCAAAGAAGCCCCGATCATCGCTGAGTTTCGCGCGCTCCTGCCGGCGGGCGTCCCGGTGCATGGGCATGACCGCTTTGCGTTCTATGACTTATGCCGCGATCCGGATACGGCGCTGGTGATCGCAACCGGTGAGCAGCGCACGTATGCCAATATCCTGCTGACAATTGGCGTGGTACAGCCGTGATAAGCAAAGAAGAGGCGCTGTGGTATGCACAGCGCCTCTTTGATGAGTATTCGTACTGCTCAGTTGCTGCTGGCTTCCTTGGCAGCGTTCTCGTACTTGGTGGGGCACTGCAACAGCAGCGAGTCCGGTGAATTGCCGGCGTAGAACTTGCCGTCCCCGTTGAGCTTGCCGGTCACGATCGCCCGCGCTTCGTTGACCAACGTATCTGGCTTCACCCCGCGATAGACCACCCGCACGCGCTCAGCGTTTGGCAGCTTCTCGAACAATTCCTCGCGGGTGTGGACAAGGTCGAATTCCAAGTGCAGCGAATTCGGGTCGTACACGATGCTGTCGCCGACCACCCATCCGATCAGCTTAAGCGAGCGATCGGGGGTGATCTGCCCTGCACGCTGCTTAGCGAGCAATTCACCGACTTGAACCTCCATGCTGCTATTGCCGACGACGGTGAATGCCATCACTGCGATCACAGCAGTCAGGATGAGGCTGATCCCGAGCATAAACTTGGGCTTCATACTCCCTACACCTCTCTTCGATGATTTTATCCAGCCTGAATGAAGAGCAAGTGAGTTTGATCACATTGCTGTTAGTATGTTCGGCGCTCAGGGGCGCCAGAGGGTGCCGTCCGGCAGCCGGCTCTGCGTCCAGCGCACCACGCCGCCCTTGAACTGGCTCATCTCGTCGTGAAGCGGATATTTGGCCGCCAGGGATTCGTTGATCTCAATGCCCAGGCCGGGGCGGTCGCTCACGTAGAGGTAGCCATCGCGCAGCTCCGGGCAGCCGGGAAAGACCTCCGGCAGGGGGTCTGGCAGCCCGCTGAACTCCTGGATGCCGAAGTTGTGTAGATGGAGGTCGAGATGCACGTTAGCCGCGTGGCCAACCGGTGAGACGTCCCCTGGTCCGTGCCAGGCGGTGCGCACGCCAAAAGCTTCGCACAGCGCGGCCAGCTTGCGCGCCGGCGTGATCCCGCCGATGGCGCTGATGTGGACGCGGATAAAGTCTATCAGTTGCTCGGTGATCAGCGGCTTCCACTCCAGCGGGTGGGTGAACAGCTCGCCCATCGCCAAGGGCACGGCCGCATGTTGCCGGATGCGGCGGAACCACTCGATGTGCTCAGGCGGCAGCGGATCTTCCAAGAAGAACAGTCGGTAGGGCTCCAGCAACTTGGCGAAGCGCACCGCCTCGATGGGCGGCAGCCGCTCATGCACATCGTGAAGCAGCGGCGTCTCGAAGCCAAGCTTGCTGCGCAGAAAATCAAACATCTCGATCACGGAGCGCATGTACACGTCTGGGTCGTAGTACTCGCCCTCAAGCGCGCCTTCTGGGCTGCGCACTTGCCCTTTGATCCCGCCGTAAACGCCCACGTTGTCGTAGGGTCGCGCGTCGGCGCGACGGGCCGGCCCGCCGTATCCGCCAAGCTGACAGCGGATATACATAATCCCCTGCGCTTTCAGGCGGTAAACGTTGTCCAGCACTTCCTGAGGGTCGCGCCCATCGGCGTGGCGATAGACAGCGATCCCATCGCGGCTCTTGCCGCCGAGCAGGTCGTACAAGGGCAGATTGGCCTGTTTGCCCTTGATGTCCCAGAGGGCTTGATCCACTCCGCTGATGGCATTGTTGAGCACCGGGCTGTTGCGCCAGTAGCTGTTCTGGTAGCACAACTGCCAGATGTCCTCGATGCGCGCGACGTCTCGGCCAATCAGCAGCGGGCGGAGGTAATCCTCAACCGCGGCTTTGACTGCGGTTAGGCGCTGGGTAAACGTGGCGCAGCCTAAGCCGTATAGGCCGGCATCGGAAGTCTCGACCTTGACGATGGCCAAGCCGATGCCCGCCGGCGCGGTCAGGATGCAACGCACGTCGGTGATCGTGACGGTCACTTATCCTGGTCTATCCTCCTGCGCGCAGCCCCTCTCGTTCTCCCGCACGCAGCGGAGAGGACGAGAGGGGCTGAGTATATGGGAACAGAGGGCAACTTTAGATAAAGATGATCTGCGCGCCCTCGGTCATGTCGATGAAGTCGCTGGCAGTGACGATGTCAATCACGCCATCCACCAGGTCCTCCTTCTTCAGGCCCATCATGTCCACCGAGAGCTTGCACGCGTAGAGCTTTGCGCCGCCGTCCACCAGCATCTGAAGATACTCGCTCACCGGCGGCACGCCAAGCGCGCGCATCTTGTCCTTCATAAGCTTGGTGGCCAGCGCAGTCATCCCCGGCAGCACGCCGACCAGGCTGGGGATGCCGACGTTGTCGGCATGGACGCCCATCATGCTCATTTTCATGCTGGTGTTGCCCACCGGCGCGATCTCAAGGTGATCTTGGCGGGATTTGCGGATGATGTCCAGCCCCCAGAAGGTGAAGAAGATGGTGACATCCACACCGTTGCCCAAGGCGGCCCAGCCCATCACCAGGGCGGGATAGGCCATATCGAGCGTGCCCTTAGAGCAGATAAAGGCCATCTTGCGGGTATCTTCGCCCATGGCTGATCCTCCTTTACACGCAACCCTCCGGCTTGCCCAAGCCGGCGATGCGGGCGACCTTCTTGGCCGGCCCTTTGGGGAACAGCGCGAACATCTCTTTGGTGCTGATGCCTGTGCCTTCGGTGATCTGGCGCAGGGTGGGCGAGCGGCCGTTCACCGCATTCGCGCGACACCACTCGATCACCTTCCAATGGGCCGGCGTCAGTTCTGCAATCCCTTCTTCCTTGGCGATCTCTGCTGCGATGTCCTTGTTCCACTCGTCCAGTGCGGTGAGGAATCCTTCCTCATTCACATGAACAGCCTGACCTGCAATCGAACGTATCATCGTATTTATCCTCCTTACACCACATACGAATACGCAATACGTAATACGCAATACGTAATACGTATTCCGTATTTCGTATTACGTCTTATGTGCCCCTCCTTGTTCTGCGCCGATCTTGCTGAGCGTGCGCAGGATGAGCGCCAGCCCGCGGCGGACGTTGGGATCGCGCAGTTGCGCGAGCAGGGCGCGGTAAGAGATGTCCACCGGCGCGCCGGCTTGCTCTTCAACCGTCACAATCGTCCGGCGGAGGAAGTTCATGACCTCCGGTTGCGTCATCTGTTTGATGGTCTGTAGGATGAGCACGATGTTGTCCCCAAGCTGCTTGATGTCCTCCTCGCCGAAGGAGGTGACGATCTCATCCAGAATGCGCAGGCCACCACGGGCGAAGACGAAGTAGCCCCGTCGCTCTGCCTCACTGAGGCTGGCGGTGAGCTTGGCGAACGCTTCGCTGCCGACAGGCGCGAGCACATCGGCAAACTCGAACGAGGCCTCCATGAGGTCAAGCAAACGCTCGATGTTTTGCCGATTGCGCGCCAACCGCTTGAGCAGGCGGACCAAATCGGGCAGTTGCACATCGGCCTGCACCTCGGCCAGTTGCTCGCCGGTAAGCCGCAGCGCGTCGTTGAGGATCGGCATCAAGGTGTCGAACAGTTCATCGCGCGCTTGTCGCTCTTGCTTGGCCTGTTCGGCCAGATATTGCACCTGGGCGGCCAACGCATCGAGCTTCTGATGTAGCTCGGCCAACATCTGTGGCGGCGCGTCGTGAGCGGCATAGCCATTCGAGGCGATAGGCAGGTTCATATTCCCTCCCTCAGTTGTATTGCCACTTGCCGGCCATGCTCATCAGCGCCGGCAGCGGCAGCGGCCTGCCCTTGAGCAGGACATGCCAGTACATCCAACGGAACATCAGCTTGCCCCAGTGGTTCGCCTCCGACTCCTTGAGCAAGGTGAGCGGTCCAACCCCCGGCAAGGGGTAGTGTCCGGGCAGCGGTTCTACGTCGTAGTTAAAGTCAATCAACAGCGCCTTGCCAAAACCGGATTCGATGAAGCAGTTGGCGTGCCCGTCGAACTTGTGCGGCATCTCCAACCCTTCCACGTAGTGCACAAAGTTCTCGGCGAAGCATTCCACCGCGAAATGCGCCACCGAGCCGGCTTTAGAGGTAGGCAGGGCTGCCGCGTCGCCCAGCGCGAAGATCTCGGGGTACCTCGGCGAGACAAACGTGTGTTTATCCACTGCGACGTAGTTCAACGAATCCCCGAGGCCGGAGCGGGCGATCACTTCTGCACCCATGTTGAGCGGCACGCTCACCAATAGGTCATACGCCACCTCCTGCTCGTCATAGGAGATCAGCTTCTTGGCGTCTGGGTCCACGCGCTCGACCATGAAATCAGGCACGACCTGAATCTCTTTCTCCTGGAGCAGATTGCTCAGGTGCTTGGCCGCGATCGGCTTGGTGAACGCGCCTGAGAGCGGCGTGGCGTAGATCAGCTCGACGCGATCGCGCATGCCGCGCTCGCGGAAGAACCAATCGGCCAGCATCAAGAATTCCAGTGGCGCCACCGGGCACTTGATCGGGTTATCCACGACGTTCACCACCAGCCGGCCGCCGTTCCAGGTGCGCAGGTGCTTGGCCAGCGCCACAGCGCCCTCCAGCGTGTAGAAGTCGAAGATTGACCGCCGCCACTCATGCTCGGCCAGGCCAGGGGTTTGATCCGGGCGGATGTGCGTGCCGGTGGCGATCACCAAGAAGTCGTAGTCCAGCGAACGCCCGTCCTTGCTCAACCGCACGCGCCGGCGTTCCGGCTCGATCAGCTCGATCGGCGAGACGATGAACTCCACCCCCGGCGGGACAAAGTCGCGCTCTGGCTTGACCACGTCGCGCTGGCTATAGATGCCGAACGGGATGAACAAAAAGCCGGGTTGGTAGTAGTGCGTCTCGCTCTGATCGACCAGCGTGATGCGCCAGTCGTCTGCGAGCGTGCGCCTGAGGCGGTTAGCGACCATTGTGCCGGCGGTGCCGGCGCCCAAAATAACCAAATGTTTCATCTTGCTAACTCCTTAACCAAAGTGAGCAGTCGTTTGCAATCCGATCGCGTTGTCCATTTGCCGGATGGCGGCGATGTGTGAGAAGATGTCGGCCACGCGCTGAACAGCGCGCAATACTTTTGTGCGCTGGTCGGCATCCAGGTGATAGACGCTGTCCAAGTTGGCGTGGACGGCTGCCTGGTCTGTGCCGAAGCGTCGCGCCCAGCTCTGCCACTCGTGCTCAACAGGCGGCCAGTCCGCCGGCGCTGCCCCGCCGGCGATGACCATGCCTATGAGCTTGTCGCCCACACGGATAAGGCCGCGCGCAAACAGCAGCCCGATCTCGCTGCGCAGGAAGCGAGGTTCCAACGCCGGCTCAATGGCGAGCTGCTGCCACGTGCCGATGAGCGCATCGGCCTTGCCCACCAGCGCGCTAAAGAAGCCGCACGGTTGGCTGAGCATAGTGAACGGCTGACCGCTCATATCGGTTGTCAGCATCATGACCTCCAGCGCTTCGGCGAAGGCGTCTTGGATCATTTGCACGCACCCCAAGGGGAGCAGCGCGGCCAGCCCGAACGCTGGCTGGGTGGGTGCGCTCAGGGTGGCCAAGATAGCCCGCTCGCTGAGCCAGCGGTGCAACTGTTCTGAGTCGAAGCGCCACTGCTTGCCGACGCGGATGGCCGGCAGCCGCCCCGCTTCCACCATCCGGTAGATCGTGGACCGATCAACCTTAAGTAGGTCTTGCACCTGATGCGTCGTCAGCAACTCGCTCATGCAGCTCCTCTTGCACTCACTGTTGATACATATGATGCACATGATGCGCGCGTGCGCATCCCCTTCGTGACCGATTTCACAACTGGCCGATCGGCCAGGTCATTCGTTACAATCGGCCAGACAAACTATGCTGAAGATTTTGAACGTGGAGCAGGCGCGCACGGCCCTGCTGCGCCGGCCGGATATAGATGAAATCGTGGTCACCGAGAGCATGCGCCGGCGCACGCTGGCTGCCTTTGGAGAAGACCTACCCCCAGAGGAGGCCGTGCGGCGCATCCTGCGCGACGTGCGCAGCCAGGGCGATGCCGCGCTGATCACATGGACGCATAAGCTGGACGGGGTCGCGCTCGCTGCCGAGCAGATCGCCGTGCGCAAGGCCGATGTCGCCGCGGCCTACGACAGGGTGGACGAGAAGGTGGTGCTGGCCCTTAGACAGGCCGCTGAGCGCATCGCCCGCTTTCATGCCCGCCCTGTGGCGCAGACTTGGATGACCACAGAACTCGGCGGGGTGCTGGGACAAATCGTCCGCCCGCTGCGCCGGGTTGGCGTGTACATCCCCGGCGGCAGCGCGCCGCTGGCCTCGACGCTGCTGATGACGGCGATCCCGGCGCGCCAAGCCGGCGTGAGGGAGGTGATCGTCTGCGCGCCGCCGAGCGGCAACCGGCCGCCTCTGCCGCATCCCCTTATCTTGGTCGCCGCCGACATCGCCCAGGTGGACGAGATATACGCCGTCGGCGGGGCGCAGGCCATCGGCGCGATGGCCTACGGCACGGCGACGATCAGACGGGTGGACAAGATCTGCGGACCGGGCAATACCTTCGTCGTGCTCGCCAAGCGCCAGGTCTTCGGCGTCTGCGGGATAGATTCGCTGCCCGGCCCGACCGAGACGGTGGTCATCGCCGACGAGAGTGCCAACCCGGCCTGGGTCGCGGCTGATCTATTGGCGCAGGCCGAGCACCTCGACGGCACGGCGCTGCTGCTCACGCCGTCGCGCCCGTTAGCCGAAGCAGTGAGCGCGGCAGTGGCCGCGCAGCTCGCCGATTTGCCCCAACCCAACCGCGAGGCGGTGAGCGAATCGCTCGCCCAGCGCAGCGGCGCGGTGGTCACGCAGGACTTGGCGGAGGCCGTCGCGTTGGCCGACGACTTCGCCCCTGAGCATCTGTGTTTGTCGGTCAAGGACCCCTGGGCCTGGGTGGACGCGATCCACAACGCGGGGGGGATCTTCGTCGGCGAGCACTCTTACGAAGTGCTGGGGGATTACGTCGCCGGCCCCAGCCACGTGATGCCGACCGGCGGCACGGCGCGCTTTGCCTCGCCGCTCAGCGCGCTCGACTTCGTGCGCGTGACAAACGTGGTCGCGCTTGACGAGGCCACCGCCCAACAGCTTGCGCCGGCAGCGGTCAAGTTGGCCGAGGCGGAAGACCTGCACGCGCACGCCAGCGCAGCTCGACACCGGATGAACGCCAACGGATGAGCACGCAAACAGCGGGCGGACCTTCAGACGCGCTCACCAATAGGCTGATCGCTTGCTACGGCTATGCTAAGTCTGTCATGCTGAGCGGAGCGAAGCATCTAAACGGCTGCGTTCACCGAGGCCGCGAGAAATCCCCCAGCGCCTCAGTGGGGCGAGACTTTAGACCCTTCGCTTTGCTCAGGGTGACAAGACCAGGCA
>DAOTYZ010000275.1:0-5364 GCA_034434555.1 Candidatus Roseilinea sp. | reverse complement strand
CAACAGTCATGATCGGGCTGGCGGTATTCGTGCTCCAAGCCAAGTTGCCGCACAAGAAGATGCTCATCGTGACTGGCATCTTAATTGGCGCTGTGTTGCTACAAATGGTGGGCAAGACTGTGAGCGTGATGCAAGTGCTCGGTTGGCTGCCACTCAATCCGATCCGCTGGCTGGAGCTTCCTTACTGGACTGGATTCTGGTTTGGGCTATATCCAACCTGGGAAGGCATCGGTCTTCAGATCGCAGCCGCAGCCTTTGTAATAGGTAGTTACTATTTTGCAGAATACTTGCAACGACAAAGGCGGGCATCGAGCGTTGCTAATTTAGCCAGCGCCAAAAAGCGGTAGCTATGGTAAACGTTAGCTAAGACGGACTGGCCGGGCAATTAATAAGACGGTGAGGAAGGTGTTTGCCAACACAATCACCAGGGATGGGATGGCTGCTGCCTGCCAGGCAGACTCCGAAGCCAGCATGTATGTCCAAATTGAAAGGGTCTCCATGCCGAAGGGACGCAGGAACATCGTCGCCGGCAGCTCCTTGAAGGTGTCCACGAAGACGGTGAGCCAGCCAGCGATGATGCCCGCGCGCATCAACGGGAGATACACCCGGCCGAGCACCCGCAATGCGCCGGCGCCCAGGTTGCGGGCAGCCAGTTCCATGCTTGGCGTGATCTTCTCCAGGCTCGCTTCGATACTATTGAAGCCGATGGCTAGAAAGCGCACCAAATAGCCATACATCAGGCTGAAGAGCGAGGCGCTGAGCAACACCGCGCCGCCCGTCATCGAGAGCACGGTCTCGTTAAGTGGCGCAGCCAGCAGCAACACCCCCAGCGCGATCACCGTGCCCGGCACGGCGTAACCCAACGTGGCCAAGCGCGCGACGACCGGCAATCTCCTCTCTTTGTTCGAGCTGCCGGCATGGCGCAGCGCATACGCGATCGGCAGCGCGACCGCGATGACTAGGCTGGCCGCACCAGCCGATAACCCAGCCGTGTTCAGCAGATACTGCCCAAACACCATTTCCAACGTCCCCAGATCGGTGGTGGTTAACTCTTCAATCGCCCAAGTGAGGAGCTGGATCAAGGGAATGACGAACGCCAGCAGAAGCGTCATCCCCGCCGCTGCCGCGGCCAGCGCCGCGCGCCATCCACGTAAGCGCGTGCGTGTGAAGGGCCGTGCCTGGCCGCCAATCTGGTAGTAGCGTGCCTGACGACGAAGGAAGCGTTCGATAAGAATGACAAGCAGCGCAATGAGCAGCAGCAAGGACGCCAACTGCACGGCTGCGTCGCGGTCCATCTGGCCAACCCACAAGCGCACCACGCCCTCGCTCAAGGTGACCGTGTTGAAGTAGCGCACAACCGCGAAGTCGGCCAGCGCTTCCATGATCGCCAGCGAGACGCCGGCAGCCAGCGAGGGTCGGATGAGCGGCAGCGACACTTTGAACAAGATCGCCAAGTCGCTATACCCTTGCACGCGCGCCGCGTCCTTCTGGGCGGCGGAGAGTTCCAAAAACCCCGCGCGGGCCAATAGATAGACATAAGGATACAGGCTCAGGCTCAAGGTGAAGATCGCGCCGGGCAACGAGCGGAATTCAGGCAATTCGAGCGACGGCCCAAACCAAGCCCGCAGTTGGCTTTGAAAAGGGCCGGCGTAGTCAAAGAGCGCCATGAAGACGTAGCCGAAGATATAGCTGGGAATGGCCAACGGCAGCACAAGCAGCCACTCCGCCAGGCGCGCACCTGGGAAGTCAAAGTTCGTCACCAGCCAGGCCAGCGTCGTGCCGAGGCACAGCGTGACTGCGCCCACTCCCGCCGTTAACAGAACAGTGTTGAGCACCATCTCTGGGAGCAGCGTCTCCCAGAGGTGTTGCCATACCTCCGGCGTAAGGTTCAACCAGGCGAGCGCCAGCCGGATCAGGGGCAGCAGAACTGCACCAGCCAGCAGCACAACTGGCCAACGTGCCGGCGACACCCAGCGCCATACGGCGGAACGACTAAGGCGATAGCTGATCTGCATAGAACTGAAAATTATGCACGGTCAGGCTCTCGGCCTGACCGTGCATTCAAACCTCAAGGCTAACCAAGCTTCACTTATAGCCGGCGCGCTCCAGCAGCTTGATCGCCTGGGCCTGGAGCGGGCCATACTTAGACAGCGCGGCCAAGTCGGCCTTGAACGGGCCGAAGCCCTTGATGATCTCCGTCGGCTGCGCCGATGGGTTGACCGGGAACTCGTTGTTGCCGCCGGCCAAGCCAGCCTCACCCGGATCCTGTCCGCGCGTGGCCAGCCACTCCAGCAGCTTGATGGCGTTCTCACGGTTGAGCGCGTTGGCCGTCACGCCCGCGCCGGAGATGTTCACGTGCGCGCCCTGGGCGTTCTGATTGGCCCAGAACACCTTGACCGGGAAGTTCGAGTCCTTTTTTAGTGCGTTGCCCACGTAATAGTGGTTCGTAATGGCCACATCGCACTTTCCGGCAGCGATATTCTCTAGGATGCGCGAGTCGCTGTCAATGAACGTCGGGCGGTTGGCCACCCAGCCGCGCACCACTTGCTCAGCGCGCCGCTCGCCCAGGTTGGCGATCATGCCCGCCACGAGCGAGATGGTGTAGATATGCGTGGCTGGGCGCATGCACAGCCGGCCGCGCCACTTGCGGTCGGCCAGCGCCTCGTACGTCGAGAGTTCGCTAGGCTTGACCTTGTTGCTGTTGTAGACGATAGTGCGCACGCGCTGGGTGAGCGCGAACCAGCGGTTCTGCGGATCGCGCATCTCGGCAGGGATGACCGTCTTGAGCACTTGCGAGTCCACGGGCTGAAGCAGGCCTTCCTCAGCAGCGATCTGTAGCGTGCCAGCGTCGATCACGAAGAACACGTCGGCTGGGGTCGCTTTCCCCTCAGCGCGCAGGCGCTCCAACAACGCCTGGGAAGACGCATTCGACAACCGCACGCGAATGCCGGTCTCGCGCTCGAACTCGGCGAACACCTTCTCTAGGGCGCCATAATGGCGCGCTGAGTACACGTTGACCACGTTGGCCTGCGCGCTGGCCACGCGCAGGTGCGATGTGCCTATCACTGTGAAGGCCATCGCGCAAGAGACGAGTGAAGCAATGGCTTGACGTCTATTCATCTCGAACATTCACCTCACATTAGATTCACAGCAGGCTTGACAAGCCAGCTTTGCCCTGCTTATACGGCCAATGCGGCTTGCCAGGCAACACAGGCCGGCAATTAGGCACTTTGCCGATGTTCATCACGCCCCGTTAACTCGATTAAACAGCGGCGGATGAGGTCGGGGGATTGCTCATCTTGCTTCCAGCGCGCAGGCGATACACTTGACCCGTCCATGGTGAAGCTGACTATCTTCTTCCGCCAGCCGGCGGATGTTGAGGCGTTTGAGGAACACTTCGCCAATCGCCATGTGCCGCTGATCGCGGCCATGCCCAACGTCATCCGCACGTCAGTTGCGCGCGCCCTGGGTGCGCCGCGCGGCCCAGCGCCCTATTACCTGATCCACGACGTGTATTTCGCCGACATGGCTGCGCTGAACTACGCGCTGAACTCGGCGCAGGGGCGGGCGGCAGGCGCTGATCTGATGGCCTTTGCCCGCGACATCGTCTCGCTGATGTTCTCCGAAGTGTGGGGGGAAGACCTGCCGCCTACGAGCGGTACACCAACTCAGGCGGAGACCCCGCCACATCCACCGTCACCTGAGCCGGCGGAGCACTCAGCGTGAGTAGGTATTCGGCCAGCGCATCGCGCACGTAGCGTTGCAAGATGCGCCGAAGCGGTCGCGCGCCCATGCCGGGTTCGTGATTCTGGGCCAGCAGCCAGGTGCGCGCGGCGGGCGTCACTTTCAGCGCGATCCCTTGCGACGCAGCAAGCTTGACTTCGCGCGCGATCAGCAGGTCGAGGATCTTCGCCATCGTCTCCGGCGTGAGCAACCTGAAGATCACGATCTCATCTAGCCGATTCAGGAACTCCGGGCGGAAGAAGGCGCGCACATCTGCCATGGCCAGCTCGCGGGCGCGTTCACCTAGCGTCGGGTCGTTCAAGTAGGCTGCGCCCAGGTTGCTGGTGAGGATGATGACCGTCTCGCTGAAGTTGGCGACGCGGCCTTGGCCATCGGTCAGCCGACCTTCCTCCATCACTTGGAGCAGGATGTCGAGGATGCGCGGGTGTGCCTTCTCCACCTCGTCGAACAACACCACCGCATACGGCGATTTGAGGATGCGCTCGGTAAGTTGTCCCCCACTTTCGTAGCCAACGTAGCCCGGTGGCGAGCCGATCAGACGGTTGAGCGCGTCGTCCTTTTGATACTCGGTCATGTCAATCGCCACCAGGGCGTCCTCGTTGCCGAATAGAAACTCGGCCAGCGCCTTGGCCAGCTCGGTCTTGCCTACCCCGCTCGGGCCGAGGAAGAGAAAAGAGCCAATCGGCCGTTTGGGGTCTTTCAGCCCCACACGCGCGCGCTTGACGGCGCGGCTGACGGCGAGGACAGCTTCGTCCTGGCCGATCACGCGCTGGCTCAGCGCCTGCACCATCCGGGCGTATTTGGTTCGCTCGTCCGCGCCCAGCTTGTTCACCGGGATACCGGTCATTAGGCTGACGGCGTAGGTGATGTCCTCCCCGTCCACGACCGGCGCCTTGCCCGACGCCGAGCGTGTTACCGCACAGGCGCGGTGCAACACCTGCATCGCCGAGCCAGGTAGCGGGAGCTGACCGATGTAGCGCGCGGCCAGCGCTGTCGCTGTGCGAATAGCTTCATCGCTGACGGTCAAGCCATAGTCCCGCTCGAATGCCGGCTTGTGCAAAGCCAGCATGCCAGCGCATTCCTCCGCAGTGACGGGTGGCACATCCAGCCGCTGCGCGTGAGCGATCAGCGCGGCGTGGGGGCGGATGCGCTCGTTGTAGTCCGCCTCGCTGGTCGTCCCGATGATCGCGCAGGTGCCCTCGACGAACGCCTTGTGCAGGTCCTTCATCGCGCTCGCTTGCGCGCTGCTCTCGGCGCGCCCAAAGAAGCGCTGGATATTCGGGATGAGCAACGCGCCGCCCTCGGCCTTGCGCAGCGCAATCTGCATCGCCAAGCCAGGGTTATCCAGCCAGGCCGACTCGCTGACTTCGATCAGGCACTGGAGGTTAGGCGGGCCTTTGCCCTCAGCGATCAAAAAGGCCAATGCGTGGGCTAGGCTGCGCCGGCCGCTGCCCGGCTGACCAACGAGGAAGACGTTACGCCCTTTGGCCAGCGAAAGCACGCTCAGAAGGGTCTCAAGCAGCTTCTCGCGAAAGAAGAGCGGCGCCAGTCGGCCGTGCTTGGCCTCGGCCACCCAATCTATGGTCGTTGTGCGTTTGCTGACGATGCCCTCTTGCATCA
>DAOTYZ010000274.1:0-6400 GCA_034434555.1 Candidatus Roseilinea sp. | reverse complement strand
TCGGGGTTGTGAATCGTCTTGTAGGGGTGACCATCCTGGGGCGCGTAGTTGGGCGCATGGAGCGCGCCGCGCTTTAGGATGGTTGCCAGGTTATCCACGTGGAAGAAGCGAAAAATCGGCGTGGGGAAGGGAATGAGCATATCTAGCCCTTCCACAGGCGCACGATGAAGCGCTCCTCTTCCTCGATCAGGTCTGGCTCGCTGCCGTTGTGCGCCCGCATGCTGGCGATGATCTTGCGCGGGACGCCCAGCCCGGTCGCTTCGACATAGCGGTAGTCGCGCAGCACCTCCTTGATCAGCTCGTTGCGCGAGGCGCGATAGCCGGCCCGCATCTTCGCCACCGTGACGGTATTCGGCAGCCGGCCGGGCGAGATGACCTCAATCCGATCAGCGTATATGGATAGCTCGATATCCATCACGCCGATCGTGTAGTCGCGATGGGCCACCGCGTTGACGATCGCCTCGCGCACGGCTTCGAGGGGATAGTCCCAGCGCTCCATGCGCCTGCCGTCGTTGGCGATCCACGCCTTGATCTCGATGTTGCGCCGGACGAAGTCGAGGGCTTGTTCGATGACGCCGGCCTCCACGGCCTGGCTGGATTCCGAGAACGTGACCGGCATATAGGGATAGGCGCTGGTCTGGGCTGCCGCGAATAACGACACCAACGGTCCAGTGATGACCTGCCTGGCGCGCGCGGCGTAGTCCTTCTGCACGCCAGGATAGGCAGCGGCGCTGATCCCGGCTTGGGGCAGGTATCTCTTCGGTCGTGTGCCGAAGAGCAGAAGCCCGCCCACGCTGGGCATCACCCGCCCTTGGCCTTCTACCATCAAGTTGGTATTGACGAGCAATTGTTCCCACCCCTGCCGGTCTCGCGGTTCGGGGCAATCCTGCCGGCGGACGTCGCGAAAGTAGTTCACCAAGCGGCGCATGTCGAGGTCGTCCAGCCTGGCCCCAGGCACCGCCTTGCGGTCATAGGGCAGCCGTCCGGACTGCATATAGAGCCGCGCTTCCTCTTCATGGGTGGCGTCGCGCGTGGTGCTGCCCGCGCGCACCTGCGTGACCCAGGCCGAGCCGCGCTTGGCCTTGTAGGGTTTGTCTGGGGCATCAGCCGGCAGGGTGATCACGCCGATGATCTTGCCCCCTCCCACTCGATCGTCTCCCAGAACGGGATGGCAGCCGGCCGCAGGTGGGCGCGCGCGACCTCCATCACCCACTCCTCACACTGCTTTGGCTCGCGCTGGAGGCCGGTGACTGTGCCATCGTCTTCAACGCCGAGCAGGATGTGGCCACCCTCCAGGTTGAGCAGGGCAGCCATCTCGTGGGCGAGTTTCTCCGGTGAGATGTCATCGCGCTTAAACTCAACCCCCGAGTTCTCCCGGTTGCGCAGCAGCGCCGCCAGTTCAGCGTGGTTCATGTCGTCTTAGCATACCTTGAGCAATTTAGTCAGTGCAACATACTTGCCCATTCCCGTCCCCATCAGTAGAATCCTATTGGCCTATCAAACCAGAGAGTTCAGGAGCACTGGCTTATGAAGACCCGTTTGCACGCGCGTGTCTTATCCGCCCTCGCCATCGCTGCGTTAATCCTCACCGGTTGTGGTGCGGGGGGCCCCTTCCGTTTGGTCATCCCGCGCATCTACGTGGATGTGGACGCGCAAGGCGCGTTGAACATCGCCGGCTTCATCAACCCCGGCACGCTCAGCTTCTTTGGCGCAGATCCCAACCTGCTCAAAATTGACGCGGCGACCGTCGGACAGTTGACCAACGCCAACGTCCAGCACATCGAGTTGCTCTTTCGCAATGATGGGCTGTATTGGTGGTTGAACGGCCAGCCACTCGTCCCGCTCACCTGGGACGGCGCGGCGTTCGATAACGCCCGCGACCTGCTATTTGGCTTCGCCGGCCTGGACGAGACCACGCGCGGCCTGTTGGCCAACGTGGCGCTGCCGATCCTGCTCAGCCTAGAGCAAGATGTGGTGATCCGCTTCCCGCTAAAAGCGGGCGAGTCGCCGATCGCTGAACGGGCATTGGATGGTGCCTTGCCGCAGCCTGGTGCGGCGGTGGACGCCGCGATGATCGCCGGCCTGCGCCTGACCTTCGACGACGCTGGTGTGCCGGCGGTGGCTGGCGTCTCGTTCACCGAGATCAGCCGTCTGGCCGGCGTTGACCTAAGCGCGGCCACCCTGCCGCCCGAGACCGTCCAACAGCTCAAGCAGATCGGCATCCAGCACATTACCTTGCGCACTGCGCCGGACGGGATCAAGCTCTGGTCGAACGACCGCGCGCTGCCCACCCTGCGTTGGAGCGAGGAGACGCTGAACAACACCGCCGATGCGCTGACTCGCCTGCGATTGATTGACCCAGCGCTCAACGGCGCGCTCAAGCAATTTGTGCCCTATCTCAACCGCGCCGATCTAGATGTCGTGCTGCGCTTCCCCATCGGCAGCGCCGCGCCCATCCCTGAACCGCCGCGCTAAGTCCGGCGCGCCCTCAAGCTAGCTCAAATACATACATGGAGCCTGTGGACGCCGGTATGGCGGTCTGCAGGCTATGCGCGCTTTGGTCCTCGATGCCGCTCGGCGTGCGGGCAGCCGTGTTTCGCCAACTCTGCGCCAACACTCAGCCAAGCTTAATCTCCTAAAACTAGTATGTCTATTGCACATCCAAGATACGCAGTTTGAGGTTTGACCACGCCATGAGCGCAGATAAGAATAACCGAACAACGCGATTACTCCTCATCGCCATCGCCGGTGGGTTACTGCTCGCAGCTTGTGCGCGCCCCGGCGCTTCAGGCGATGCCGCGACGCAGCGCACAGCCAGGCTAGAGACGGGCACGCTCACCGCGACCGTGAACGCCACCGGCAACATCGAACCAGAAGCTGAAATTCGATTGAGCTTTCAACAGGCCGGCACCATCGCCGAGGTCTTCTTCGAGCGCGGCCAGGCCGTGAAGAAGGGCGATGTCATCGCCAAGCTCGACACGGTTGACCTGGAGCTGGCGCTGGCGCAAGCGCAGGCCTCGCTGGAACAGGCGAAGAATGCGCTGCTTCAAGCGCAGACCGCTGTGGAGAACGCCAAGGCGCAAGAGATCATCGCGACGGCGAACTACAGCCGCACTGTGGCCGGCGTGCGCAAGAGCGAGATTGACGCGGCACGCGCGGCGCTGGCCGCCGCCGAAGCCAACCTGGCCAAGCTGAAGGCCGGCCCGGAGCCAGAGGACATCGCCGCCGCCGAGGCGGCTCTGCGCAACGCCGAAGCCGCCTTGCGCCGGGCGCAGAGCAACTACGACGCTGCTTTCGCGCGTAACCCTGCCGCCATCGGCGCGCACCCCGCCGCGCTGGAGCTTGAGCAGGCCACCAACAACTACAACTCGGCGAAGGCGCAGTATGACCGCGCCACCAAGGGAGCCGATGATGCGCAGATCAAG
Source organism: Candidatus Roseilinea sp. (assembly GCA_034434555.1). Lineage (GTDB taxonomy): Bacteria > Chloroflexota > Anaerolineae > J036 > Brachytrichaceae > JAAFGM01. The sequence goes on along the minus strand of DAOTYZ010000274.1, from coordinate 2,975 downwards.
GCCGCTGAGCAACAAATGATGAACGCCAAGGCAAATCTCGACAAGCTGCTCAACCCCGCTCGCCGCTTCGATGTTGAGCAGGCCGAAGCGCAGCTCCAGCAAGCGCGCCTTCAGTTGAGAAACGCCGAGGTTCAAGTGGCCAACGCCGAGAATCAGGTGCGCCTGGCCGAGATACAGGTTCGGCAAGCGCAGCGCCGGCTGGATCAGGCCGTGCTCAAGTCGCCGATAGATGGCGTGATCGCCGCGGTTAACATCAAGGCCGGCGAGCTGGTCGGCGCAGGTGCGCAACCCGCCGTGGTCGTCGCAGACCTCTCGCGTTACCACATCAATATCACCGTGGACGAGATTGACATTGCCAAGGTGAAGATCGGCCAGGAAGTGAACATCACGCTCGATTCACTGCCAGGCGTGGAGGTGAAAGGCAAGGTGTCGCGCATCTCTCCGACCTCCAGGCTGGTGAACGGCGTGGTGTCATACGATGTGCGCGTGGACATTGAGCCGACCGAGGCCGAATTGCGCAGCGGTATGACCGCCAATGCGTCCATCGTCTTGGAGCGTCGGGCGAATGCGTTGCTGGCCCCCAACTGGGCCATCCGTCGCGACCGAAACACCGGCAAATCCTTCCTCACCCTACAGGTCGGCGATCAGGTGACCGAGGTGGAAGTGCAGACCGGCCTGCGCAACGACACGTTTAGCGAGATTCTTTCGGGTGCAAAAGCGGGTGACGTCGTTGTAGCGCCCGTGGCGCCCAGCGTGCTGGGTCGCTAGCTTTGTCCTGCTACCGGAGGTCATAGCTATGGTAGACACCATTGTGAGCAGCAGCGTAGTGCACGAACAGAACGGCAAAGCCCAGCAGACGCCCGTCATTGACGTGCGCGACGTGACGAAGATCTACAAGATGGGCGACATTGAGGTGCCGGCCCTACGCGGCGTCAGCCTGAAGATATATCCCGGCGAGCTGGTCGCCATCATGGGGCCGTCCGGCTCAGGCAAGTCCACCCTGATGAACATCTTGGGCTGCCTGGACCAGCCCACCAGCGGCAGTTACTTTCTCGACGGCCTGGACGTGAGCAAGCTGAACGACAGCAAGTTGGCCGAGATCCGCAATCGCAAGATCGGCTTCGTCTTCCAATCGTTCAACTTGTTGCGACGCACTTCCGCCATCGAGAACGTGGAGCAGCCGTTGATCTACGCCGGCGTAAAGGCAAAGGAGCGACGCGCGCGGTCAAAAGCCGCACTGGAAGCAGTTGGCCTGGGCAATCGCTTGGACCATCACCCCAATGAGCTTTCCGGCGGCCAGCAGCAGCGCGTGGCGATCGCCCGCGCCCTGGTGACTAACCCTGCCATCATCCTGGCCGACGAGCCGACCGGCAATTTGGACTCGAAGAGCGGCGCGGAGATCATGTGCATCTTCCAGCGGCTGAACATGGAGCGCGGCGACACGGTGATCTTCGTCACCCACGACCCGCGCATCGCAGCGCACACCCGGCGCATCATTCGCATTGCCGACGGCCTGATCGTCGGCGACGAACCGGTAACCGATCCGATTATGGCCTGTCCGGATCAACCACTGCCGGACTTCAAGCACTAGTGCTATGAATATCGGGCTTACTGAAGCAGTTGGGCTGGCGTTGCGCGCCATCAGCGCCAATCGCCTGCGCGCCTTCCTTACGCTGATCGGCATCAGCATCGGCATCAGCGCGGTTATCGCGCTGCTCTCCATCGGCACCGGCGTTCAGGACTACATTAATAATCAGTTCACCAGCGCCGGCACGAACCTGCTGGGCATTGTGCCCGGTCGCATCCAGCGTGGGCCAGGGGGCGGCCCGAGCAGCTTTGGGTCAACTGCCTTCCTCACGCTGGGCGACTATCGGGCTGTAGTGGCCAACGTGTCGGACATTGAGGCGCACGCCGCCGACTTCACCTCAACGGGCAACTTCGTCTACGAATCGCGCACCTCGCAGGTTCAAGTGAGCGGTGTCACCCCCAGCTTCTCACAGGTGCGCAACTGGCGAGCCAGCCTCGGTCGCTTCATCGAGGAAGCAGACAACGCCAGCCGCTCGCGCGTGGTGGTCTTGGGGCAGACCGTGCGCAAGGATTTATTCCCCGAAGAAGACCCAATCGGCAAGCAGGTAAAGATCAACGGCCTGCCCTTCCGCGTGATCGGCGTGATGGAAGAGAAGGGCGCCTCATTCCTCGGCGACCAGGACGCGATCGCCTTCATCCCGCTGAGCACAGCCCAGGAGCGCTTATTTCCGCAGTTGGCGCAGGCGCAGACCGGCGACCGCATCGTCTCTACGATATACCTGCAGGTGACCAGCGACGCCGTCCGCCCGCAGGTGGAGGCGGCTGCCAGGGAGATCCTGCGCGAGCGGCATCGCCTGGCCCCAGATGACGAGGACGACTTCTCGATCATCAGCCAGACCGAGCTACTGGAAACGTTTGGCGCGGTGACCAGCGTGCTCACCTTGTTCCTGGGCGCGATCGCTGCGATCTCACTGTTGGTGGGCGGCATTGGCATCATGAACATCATGCTGGTGAGCGTGACCGAGCGCACCCGCGAGATCGGGCTGCGCAAAGCGATCGGCGCGACGCCGGCGGCGATCCAAGGCCAGTTCTTGATCGAAGCCATTACCCTGTCAATCATTGGTGGCTTGATCGGCATCCTGCTCGGCGTAGGGCTGGCGCTGGGCGTGACGCGCTTTGTGGACTTCAACGCCGTCGTCCAACCGCAGGCCATCGCCCTGGCCGTGGGCTTCTCTGCAGCCGTCGGCTTGTTCTTTGGTCTCTACCCCGCTCGTCGCGCCAGCAAGCTGAACCCGATCGAAGCCTTGCGCTTCGAGTGAGAGGAAGGCGAGCATGTTCATCGAGAATGTGAAGGTGGCCATGCGCGCGCTGACCGCCAACAAGCTGCGCAGCGCGCTGACGACCCTGGGCATCATCATCGGCGTTACTTCGGTGATCGCGTTGATCTC
>DAOTYZ010000273.1:0-1890 GCA_034434555.1 Candidatus Roseilinea sp. | reverse complement strand
TTCGGCGGCCTGGTGGCCGTGAACGATGTTTCGCTCACCGTTGAGCCGGGCAGCATCGTCAGCGTGATCGGGCCGAATGGCGCGGGCAAGACCACTTTCTTCAACGTGCTGACGGGTATCTACAAGCCCACCAGCGGCAGGATCCTCTTCGACGGCGCAGAGATCACCGGCCTGCGCCCCGACCAGATCACCCAGCGCGGCATCGCACGCACCTTTCAGAATATCCGCCTATTCAACAATATGACCGTGCTGGAGAACGTGCTGGTGGGGATGCATGGGCGCCTGCACGCCGGTCTATGGGGCAGCCTCTTCCTCACGCCGGCGGTGCGCGCCGAAGAGCAGTCGGCGCGCAAGCGCGCCTTTGAGCTGCTGGCGTTCGTCGGGTTGGAGCGCAAGCACAGCGAGCTGGCCAAAAACCTGCCCTATGGCGATCAGCGCCGGCTGGAGATCGCCCGCGCGATGGCCACGCAGCCCAAGCTCATCCTGCTCGATGAACCCACTGCCGGCATGAACCCTCAAGAGACCGGCGAGGCCATCCACCTCATCCGCCGGCTGCGCGATGAGCTGGGCATCACGGTCATCCTGATCGAGCACGACATGCGTGTGGTGATGACCATTTCAGAGCGCGTCACCGTCCTCGACTACGGCGCAAAGATCGCCGAGGGCAAGCCAGAGGAGATCCGCAATAACCCGCAGGTGATCGAAGCTTACCTGGGGCGCGGCGCGGTCGTCGCTTAAGCATTTGCACGAGGTGAGCACGGCATGGCACTGCTCGAACTTCAAGATGTCCATACTTACTACGGCAGTATCCACGCCCTCAAGGGTATTTCGCTGTCCATCGAGGGCGGGGAGATCGTCACCCTGATCGGCTCGAACGGGGCGGGCAAAAGCACCACCCTGCGCACCATCTCCGGCTTGCTCCGCCCGCGTCGCGGGGCGATCCTGCTGGAACAGCGCCGCCTCGATCAGCTCTTGCCTCACGAGATCGTCTCGCTGGGCGTGATCCACGTGCCGGAGGGCCGGCGCATCTTCCCGCGCCTGACGGTGCAGGAGAACCTGGTGATGGGCGCATATCAGCGCCGCGATAAGGACGGCATCCAGCGCGACCTGGAGCGCGTATTCGCGCTCTTCCCTCGCCTCAAAGAGCGCCTGCATCAGAAGGGCGGCACGCTTTCCGGCGGCGAGCAACAGATGCTGGCGATCGGCCGCGCGCTGATGAGCCGGCCACGCGTCTTGCTGCTCGATGAACCGTCCATGGGCCTCGCCCCGGTGCTGGTCGAGATGATCTTCGACATCATCCGAGAGATCAACCAGCAAGGCATCACCATTCTGCTGGTAGAACAGAACGCGCGAATGGCGCTGAGCGTCGCGCACCGTGGCTACGTGCTGGAGACCGGCCGGATTGTGCTCTCTGGGCCTGGCCCGCAGTTGGCCGGCGACCCGATGGTGAAAGCAGCCTATCTGGGTGAGGGCGTCTAGCTCACGCCGGCCGCAGCCGGCCGTTGTCCAGGATGGCGTTGCTCAGGATGCGCTTCTCGAAGCGCTCCTCTGGGTTGATCGAGGTCACGTGCACCATCACGTAATCGCGCAGTGGGGTGGCGTTGATCTTCTTGATCAGCGTCTCTTGCACCTGGAAGATGCCGGCCGAGTTGCTCATCAGCACCTCGATCTCCACCGGCATCTCCCCGTTGGAGGGCCGGATGTTCACTTCCTCGATGGCCAGGGCGGAGACGGCGTGAATATCCAGCTTGCCGAGGTCAAACGGCATGCGCGCGCGGCCCTTGGTCATGTCGCACCCGTCAGCCACTGCCACGACCGCGCCTTCCATGAACAGCGGCGGTGGGTTGATGTCGTGACACTGGATAGCTGAGAGGATGAAGTCGGTGATCA
>DAOTYZ010000272.1:0-3186 GCA_034434555.1 Candidatus Roseilinea sp. | reverse complement strand
TCTGTTACGATCTAGGCCAATGTCCGAACTTCACGTCGTCCTCGGCGCGTCGGGCGCGCTCGGCTGCGCCGTTGTGCATCACTTGGTCGAGGCGGAAGGGTTGCCCGTGCGCGCAGTGGCGCGCGACGCGAACAAAGCAGCGGAGATGCTGCCGGAGGGGGTTGAGATCGCGGCCTGTGATGTTGTGACCGACCGAGAAGGCCTATCGGCGGCTTGTCGCGGCGCCGGCGTGATCTACAACTGCGTCTATGTCACCGGCCAGCTCAGAGAGGTGACAAACAACGTCCTGGCTGCCGCCAAACAAGCAGGCGCGCGGCTGGTACAGCCCAGCAACGGGCTAGTGTACGGGCCGCTGCGCCAGGTGCCGGCGACCGAGGACCATCCTCAAGCGCCCACCAGCCGGCGCGGGATGCTCCGCAAGGAGATCGAGATGACGATGCTCTGGGCGCACGAGCGCGGCGAGGTGCCTGTCGTCCTGCCGCGCCTGCCGACGTTCTACGGCGCACACGTGCTAGGCACCTTTATCAGCGCGATCTTCGAAGCGGCCTACAAAGATAAGCGCGCCTTCTGGCTGGGCCGGCTGGACGTGCCGCACGATTTCATCTATCTGCCCGATGCCGCCGCGGCCTGCGTGCTGTTGGCGCTGAACGACAAGGCGTATGGCCAAGCCTGGCATGTCCCCGGCTCCGGGCCGCTCACCGGCCAGGAGTTCATCCAGCGCGTGTTCGCGGCCTTCGGCAAGCCGCCGAAGGTCGGCGTCAGGCCGGGCGGGTTGTTTCGATTGTTCGGCCTCTTCTCATCCCAGGTGGCGGAGATCGGCGAGGTGATGTATCAGTTCGAGCGCCCGTTCATCCTGGACGGCGCGAAATTTGCCGCTGCCTACCCTGACTTCACCTACACCCCACACGACGTGGGCATTGAGGACACCGCGCGCTGGTATGCCGGCTACCTGGATGAGCTGGCGAAGGATGATCTGCGATGAACAGGCTCATTGAATACGAAGACGCAAACGAAGAGGTGCGCGCGATCTACGACGACATCCGCGCCACCCGCAAGACCGAGTACATCAATAACTTCTGGAAAGCCCTGGCCCAGCATCCGCCCACCCTGCGCCGCACGTGGCAGATGGTCAAAGAGGTGATGACCGGCCCAGGCCAGCTTGACCCGCTGGTGCGCGAGCTGATCTACATCGCGGTGAGTGCGACCAACGGATGCGACTACTGCGTTGCGTCGCACACGGCAGCCGCCCGCGCCAAGGGGATGACCGACGCGATGTTCGGCGAGCTGATGTCCATCGTCGCCACGGCCAACATGACCAATCGGCTGGTCGAGGGCTTTCAGGTGGAGGTGGACGAGGTCTTCAAGCGCGCCGGCTAGCGCGCCAGCCAGCCGCCGTCCACGACAAGCGTGTGACCATGCACGTAGTCGGACGCGGCGCTGGCCAGAAAGATCACCGCGCCCACCAGGTCGTGGGGTTCGCCCAGCCGGCCGGCGGGAATGCGGCTGAGGATGGCCGGTCCGCGCTGGGGGTCTTTCATCAGCGGCGCGATCATCTCGGTGTTCATGTAGCCTGGGGCGATGGCGTTCACGTTCACACCTCGGCTTGCCCACTCGTTGGCCAGCGCGCGCACCAGGCCGACCGTCGCGTGCTTGGCTGCGCTATACGCCGGCACGTTGATGCCGCCCTGAAAGCCCAGCACGCTGCTAACGAAGATGATCTTGCCCGACCCGCGCGGCAACATGTAACGCGCCGCTTGCTGGCACAGGTCCATGCCGGCGATCACGTGTAGCTCGTACATCGCCGTAAACATGTCCAAGGGGTAACGCTCGGCCGGCTCGCGGTGTTGTTGACCGGCACAGTGCACCAGGATATCTATCGTCCCCAGCATCTCGGCCACGCGGTCAACCAGTCCCTTGCGCGCCTCTCGCTCGACCAGCGCACAGGGGAGGAAGACCAGGCCGGGAGCGGGCGAAGCCGGCGGCGTGCGGGCGACTGCGACGACGCGGGCGCCGGCGGCCAGCAACCCCTGGGCGATCGCCAGCCCCAACCCGCGCGACCCGCCGGTGACCAAGGCACACTTTCCCGTGATGTCGAAGAGGTGATTCATACGCCGAACAGCGCCAGCGGGCTTAGGCCGCGGCGGCGTTGCGCTGCCGAAGCGCGCGCCGGCCCCTCGCCGGCCACATCGTCTTCTCCCGCCTGGCCGTTTAGCTCAAACTGGAGCGTGTATAGCTTGTAGTACAGCCTGCGCTGCGCCATCAGCGCGTCGTGAGGCCCAAGCTCCACCAGCCGGCCCTTGTCCAATACAGCGATGCGGTTGGCGATCTGCACCGTGCTCAAGCGGTGGGCGATGATGATCGTGGTGCGGCCCTGCATCAGCCGGCTCAGCGCCTCCTGGACCAGCCCTTCGCTCTCGCTATCCAGCGAGGAAGTCGCCTCGTCCAGCAACAGGATGCGTGGGTTCTTCAAGATGGCGCGGGCGATCGCGATCCGCTGGCGCTGGCCGCCGCTGAGTTTGACCCCGCGCTCGCCCACGAGCGTGTCATAGCCCTGCGGCAGCGCTTGAATGAACTCGTGCGCGTTTGCCGCTTGGGCCGCGGCGATCATCTCGGCCTCGCTGGCCTCCAGGTTGCCGTAGAGGATGTTCTCGCGCACCGTGCCGCTGAACAGCAGTGTGTCCTGGGGCACGATGGCGATGTTCGCCCGCAGGCTGGCGATCGTCAGCGTCCGCAGGTCGTGGCCATCCAGCCGGATCACGCCGCTGGTGGGGTCGTAGAAGCGGGGAATCAGGTTAAACAAGGTGGACTTGCCGGCGCCGCTGGGGCCGACCAGGGCCAGCACTTCGCCGGGCGCGATCTCCAACGAAATATCGTGCAGCACTTCGACCCCCTGCTCGTAAGCGAAGCACACCCGCTCAAACGTGATGCGCCCCTGGACCATCCCGATGGGGCGTGCGTCAGGCGCGTCGCGCACCTCCGGCGGCGTGTCGAGGATCTCGAACAGCCGGCGGGTGGCCCCGACCGCCTCCTGGAACTGGGTGACGATGTTGGCCAGGCCGGAGATGCCGCCGGCGATCACGCCGCCGTAGATGAGAAACGCCACCAAGTCGCCAGCGCTCAGCCGGCCGGCGCTCACCTCGCGCGAGCCGAACCACAGAATCCCGACCAGCGAGAAGAAGAACATCA
>DAOTYZ010000271.1:0-4528 GCA_034434555.1 Candidatus Roseilinea sp. | reverse complement strand
CGGCTGATCGAGCCAGATCAACAACGCCTTCGCCCGCATCTGATGCTAGTTGTAAATGGTGAGCACAGCCGGCAAGGGCTGCGCCACCCGGTGGACGAAGACAGCGAGATACACTTTGTGCCCGCCATGAGCGGCGGATAAACAGCGATGTGGGCACAAATCCGCGCGACGCTCAATAAGAAGATCACGGTTGGTTCGGCCAAGCCCAGCCAGCCATCGAAGACCGCGCCGGAAGTGGAACGCCGCAAGCTCATCTTCACGCTCCTCCTGGCGATCGCGATCAGCGCCGCGGTGATTGTGCTGACGACCTACTTTCGGGATGAGATCGCGGCCCTGGGGCGGATCGGGTTATTGGGCTTGTTCTTCTTGAGTGCGCTGGGCAACGCCACGGTGATCATCCCCGCGCCAGCCTTCGTGGTCGCCTGCGCAGCGGCGCCGATTTATGGCCCGCTCGCAACCGGCCTGGTGGCCGGCATCGGCTCGGCAGTGGGCGAGATGACCGGCTACATGGCCGGCTACGGCGGCACGGCTGTGCTGCCGCAGGGCAAGACATATCGCCGCCTGCGCTTTCTGATGCGCCGTTGGGGGCCGCTCTTCATCTTCGCCCTAGCGCTGATCCCCAATCCTATTTTTGATGTGGGCGGCTTGACCGCCGGCGCGCTCAAGATGCCCCCGCTGGCTTTCTGGGCTGCGACGGCTGCCGGCAAGGCGCTGCGTTTACTCCTCGTGGCGCTGGCGTGCAACGGCAGCTTGCCGTTCGTCATGGAGTTCTTCGGCGCGCAGCAGTCCCCGTGATTCGATGATGACCGCCTCTCCACAGTTCAAGACGCACCGCTTGGACGACCCTGTGGCTACCTGCGGCAGCCGGCTTTACGCGATCTGTTCCCAGCACGGCCTCTTCTCTGATCCACCCGACGGTCACGTCCCCGGCGAGATGTGGGGCGTGTGGGCGCACCCGATCAAGCTCCTCGATGGGTTCTGGTTTGGAGTGAGCGATGCGCGCTCGGCAGAACCGACCTGGCTGACCCACGCCGAGCATTGTGGTGTGCATCCAACCCACGTGGAGTTTGAATATCGCCTTGGGCCGCTTCGCGTCACGCGACGCGACTTCGTGCCCGACGCGACGGAGGGGATGATCGTCGCGTTGACCGTGCGCGCCGACTGGCCTTTTGAGGGCTTCTTCCATGCGCTATTTCGTTCTGATCTGCGGCCGGCCTGGCTGGGCGAGCAGGCCGGCCTGCGCGATGGCCGCGACCGCGCTGCCATTGATCCAGCCAGAGGCTGCTGCGTCTTCACCGACGAGGAGAATCCCTGGCTGTGCGCCGTCGGCGCGGACATCGCGCCGCTGACCATCGCTGCGGATGAGCCATGGGCGATCGCGGCGACCCAGGGACGGGGCGCAACCGTCCGCTTCACCCATGCCTTGTGCCTGGATGAGCGCGCCGCTGAGTGGACGATCCGCTTTGCCATCGTCGGCTCGGCGTCGGCGCTTGCGGACGCAGCGGGAGCGCCGGCGCGCCTGCTCGAGCAACATCCGGCTCTATTTGCCGCCAAGCAGGCGCAATGTCAGGCCATCCTCGAGGTCAGCCAGATCGTGACGCCGGATGAGCAGCTCAACCAGGCCATCGCATGGTCGAAGCTGATCAACCAGATGTTCGTGCGCGACGTGCCGGCGATTGGATGTGGCTTAGGCGCCGGCCTGCCGGAATACCCGTGGTGGTTCAGCATAGATGTGGGGTACGCCGCGTTGCCGATGCTTCAGTGCGGCCAGTTCGAGCTTGTGCGCGACGCGCTGCGCTTGCTCAGGGCGCAGAGCGAACGGCACAACGCTGCCGAGCCGGGCCGCGTAATCCACGAGCTGACCACCACCGGCGTCGTCTTCAACAAGGGCAATATGGTTGAGGTGCCGATCTTCACCCGCGCCGTGCATCAGTATTGGCTGTGGAGCGGCGATGACGCATTCCTGGCCGAGATGTACCCATTCTGCAAGGCCGGCTTGCTGGATTACGCACTCGGTCAGCACGACCCTGATGGTGACCTATGCCCTTCTGGTCGCAGCGTGGTGGAGACGGTGGAGATGCATGCCGGCTTTGAAACGATTGACGTGGCCGCTTACATGAGCGACGCGCTGGGCCGGCTGGCCGACATGAGCCGTGCACTGGGCGATGCGGCCCTGGCCGACGCGCTGGCGGAGAAGTCGGCTGCTTTGGGCCAGGGGATTCGCCAGGGGTGGTGGATGGAAGATGAAGGCTTGTTCGCCGACGTGCGCGCCAGCATCGGCGAAGTGCAGCGCGTGCTCGGTGACCTCGACCGGCATATCGCTGAGCAGGACTGGTTGACGTTGGATCAGCAGCGCGCTGTAGAAACCACGCGCCGGCTGTTCGCCCTTGGCCTGTTGCGCGAGGCGCAGCGCGACGTTGACCTCCCCTGGCTGCTTCGCCACTGGGTGGTGCTGTGTCCACTTGAGACGGGCATCGCCACGCCGGAGCAGGCCAAGCGCAGCCTGGACCGCTTGCAAAGCGCGGAGTTCAGCAACGCATGGGGCATGTATCTGCATCCGGAGCGCCAGGACGTGATGAGCATCAACACCGGCCTGCTGGCGTTGAGCGCCGCGCGGTATGGCCTGGTGGATGACGCGCTGAGCATCATCGCCAAGCTCGTCCGCGCGTTCAGCTATCGCACGCCGGGCGCGGTGAGCGAGGCATTGCCCGATGCCTGGTGCTTCCTCCAGCTCTGGTCGAACGTTGGGCTGGTTGCGCCGGTGGTGGAATGCTTTCTGGGCATCCAGCCGCGCGCTGCCGAGCGCACACTGGTGGTCCGTCCGCGCCTGCCGACGGCGTGGGCCTGGGCCGAAGTCAAGCGGTTACGCGTGGGCGATGCGTACTTTGATATCCGCGTTGAGCGCGCCGGGACGGGCTATCGCGTCACTACGTCGGGCGGCGAGGGCTGGCGCGTGCTGCTGGAGATTGCGCCTGCGTAGCAGAGGGGGCGTTCATCAACAGGGGCATCTTACCCCAGCAATGCTGCCGGCGAAAGCGAATCTAGGGTAGGCGACAAGCACTGCCGTCGCCCAACCAACCAAAGCCACACCCTATCCCATGTCATGCTGAGCGCCGGCGAAGTATCTAAACGCTTGCCCAACCAAAGCTCAACGGCATCACCAAAGCCGCATCCCATCCCATGTCATGCTGAGCGAAGCAAAGCATCTAGAATCCTGCCCAACCAAAACTCCGCGAAGCCACCAAGCCCCTGTCTAATTCCCCCGCGTGCGGGGGAAGCCCCCTTCTGATTCCCCTGCGTGCGGGGGAAGCCCCCTTCTGATTCCCCCGCATGCGGGGGAAAGAAAGGGGGCTGTCATGCTGAGTAACTGTGTTGAATGTCAAGGGGTGCTTGGAGACAAGTTCGGCTTCCACGGCTGATTGTGCCTGAGCATCGCATTCAAGATGCGCACTAGCTTGTGCATGGCCGCCACCAGTGCGACCTTCACGCGCTCTATCAGCCGCTGATAGAAGCGCTTGATGACCGGGTTGAAGCGCGTTGCCGACAGAATACAACACATTCCGCACATCCTGCCGACCACCATGAATCCGCCGTCGTTTGTCTTTACTGCCACTCTGATTGGCCATCGGCGCGCGTCCAGCCAGCGCTGCGACGGCTCTGGGGCCTAGCTTGAGTATCTCAGGCAGGCGGATCAGCAGGATGTTGGCCGTGACCGGGCCGACCCCAGGCACGCTCATGAGCAGCTTGCGCACCGCCGATAGCTGTTCAGACTGTTGCATCAGTTCGTTAATCTGCTGCTCAACTTTGGCCAGCTGTTGTTCTATATATTTCAAGAGCTCCTTGATATACTCTCTGGCAGCGTAACGGGCTGTCTTTAGGCGGTTCAGCTCCGCTGTGCGCATCTGCATCAATTGCTCGCGCCGTTTTGCAAGTTCATCCATGATTGTCTGCTTTTCATCAGGCGGTTTAACCGCCTCCAGGCGCATGCGCGCCCCAAAGCGCGCCAACAGCCGTGCGTCCAGCCGGTCCGTGTAGCCCCTCCGCCTTGGCAAAGGCGCGCACCCGCTACCTGCGCAACCGGCAGCCGGGCTTTGTGAGTAGCAGCCGCTCGTAGCCGCCGGTGGACTCCAGGACAATCAGCGTTGGCTGAAGCTGCTGGAGGCGTGCCATGAGCTGGGCCACTGGCTCGGGGGCGTTCTGGAAGCGCTCAACAGGCGCGTCTTCAAGATGACCAAAAGCCACATCGAGATGGTTCTTCGAGACGTCCACACCGATTGTATATGCTCCTGTAAGAAAGAATCACCGTGCTAGCATATGCGGGCTCGAGGCCCAGGTAACTGTTGGGTGTTAGACTAGGAACTAGGACACGGCTGCCAATACTCAGCAGCGGTCTCTAAGACCTGAGCGAAACACAGCATGCCGTGTCCACCGACTTCATCATACTAGCGGAGCGAAGAATCTAAACGCGCGACCGGCTGAGGCGCTGCGGGGTTGTTGAAGCGGGGGCGTTTGGTGGCTTCGCGGGGGG
>DAOTYZ010000270.1:0-4191 GCA_034434555.1 Candidatus Roseilinea sp. | reverse complement strand
GTCTTCCAGCCGCGCGATTTGGAAGTCATCGCGCTGGTCGCCCATCAGATCAGCCTAGCTTTGCTCAACGCTCGGCAGATCGCCGAGCTGCGCCGGGTGCCCCAGCTCATCTCCCAGGCCCAGGAGCGCGAGCGCTCCCACCTGGCTGAGGAGTTGCACGACACCATCCAGCAATTCCTGGGCCGGCTGCCCTTCCACATCGAGTTGGTTCGAGGATCCATGATGGATGGCGCTTTACATGAAGCGGATGCGCAGCTTGCGCGTTGTCTGGTTGACATTCGGGATAACTCGCGCATTCTGCGCCAGATACGGCATAACCTCTCGCCGACCCAACTGGAGGGTAGCCTGATCGAGCCGTTGAGGGCGCTTGTTGAGCACTTCGGCGCGCGCACTGGCCTGCGCGTGCGCGCCGATCTGGCTGCCGAAGTGAATGATAGTCTTTCGAATGAGGCACGCCACGCGCTGTATCGCGTGGCGCAGCAAGCGCTGGATAACATCGAGGCTCACGCGCACGCGCAGCATGTGCGCGTGATGCTGACGAGGACAGCCGACGACCAGATCTGCTTGTATGTGGAGGACGATGGCCGCGGTTTCTCCCCCGCGGATGCGGAGCGCCGGGCGGCTGATGGCCACTTTGGCCTGCGCTCGATGCGTGCGCGGCTCGAGTCCATCGGCGGATGCCTGACGATAGATTCAGCGCCCGGCCAAGGCACGCGCGTCGTCGCTCGGCTGCCGCTCAGCCGGCAGGTTGCCCTGCTTGTGTCGGCGCGCTACGCCGGCTTCAGCGCCCCCGCGGCAGTTCAGCCGAGCGCGACCGTAGACCCTTTGCTGCGCTCAGGGTGAGCCAGGACTTGATAAATGCACCTGTTATCAGGGTCATGCGCGCGTGTTGAATAAGCCCATGTCAACCCAATACGACTTCATCACCCTGGGCGAGGCGATGCTGCGCCTCTCGCCGCCAGCCTACCAGAAGATCGCCCAGGCCGGCGCCTTCGATATTCAGGTGGGCGGCGCGGAGTCCAACGTGGCGATCAACCTGGCCCAGCTTGGCTTTCGCACGGCCTGGCTCTCGCGCCTGCCCGACACCCCGCTGGGGCGCCGGCTGGCCGCGATGATCGCCGCGCACGGCGTGGACATCGGCGGCGTGCGCTTCGCGCCCGGCGAGCGGCTGGGCCTGTACTTCATCGAGCTTGGCCCGCCACCGCGCCCCAACCGCGTGATCTACGACCGCGCCGGCTCAGCCGCCAGCCGCATGTCCAGCGCCGACGTGGACTTCGCGCGCATCGCGCAGGCGGCCTGGCTGCACCTCACCGGCATCACGCCGGCGCTCAGCCCGACCTGCCGCGCGATGACCGCCGATGTCCTGCGCTTTGCGCGCGAGCGCGGATTGACCGTCTCGTTCGACGTGAATTACCGCGCCTCGCTGTGGCCGCCGGACGAGGCCGCGCAGGTCTTGCTGCCGCTGTTGTCCCTCTGTCACTATGTCTTCGTCGCCCATCGCGACGGGCAGCATTTGTTCGGCGCGCCAGCGCAGCCAGGCGAAGCGGTCGCCGCGCTGCGCGCCCAGTTCGGCTGCCGCGTGCTGGTGATGACCCTGGGCGACGCCGGCGCAATCGCGCAAACCGAAACTGAACAGGTGACCGTCCCGCAGCCTTTTCGCGTGGTTCAGATCATCGATCGCATTGGGGCCGGCGATGCGTTCGCCGCCGGCTTCATGGCCGCCTGCCGCTGGGGTCAGCCGCTGGCCGACGCCCTGCGCTATGGCCACGCACTGAGCGCCCTGAAGCTCACTTTGCCCGGCGACCTGGCGCTCTTCAGCCGCGCCGAGGTGGAGCAACTCATCGCTGGCGACGGGCCGGCCAGCCTGCGCTAGCTCGCCATCACCGCGCCGATCGCCGTGGCCAGCCCAGGCGTCGGCGGGATCATCACCTGCGCCCCATAGTAGCCAGCTACTGTCTCAACCACCCGTCGCATACAGGGCAGGTCCATCAGGTGACCCACCATCACGATGAGCGGGAGCTGCTCGGCGCGCGCGGCGTTGATGGCGATCACGGCGATCACTTGGCCGACCAGCACGGCAGTGGCCGCGGCCAGGTCCGCGCGCGCAGCGCCGGACCATGCCCGCGTCGCCGGCCGGCCAAAGTTCACCGCGTTCGCGTCGGCCGGCAGCCGGCCGATCGCCCCGCCGACTGCCTCAACCAGCGTGATGTCCACCTTGTTGGCGTCTCCGGCTAGGGCCAGTTGGTTGACCTCATGCGGATCAGCAGTATTGATCAGCAGCCGGCACAAGCCGAGCAAGGTGCCGCCGCCCACCGCACTGCCGGTGACGTGATAGGCGCGCTCCCCGCGCGCAGCCACGATCGCTGTCCCTGATCCAGCGCTGACGATCAGCGCGGCGTCGAGTTCGGGCCGCAGCCGGCGCGCCAGATAAAGCCCACCCAGGCCTATGGACGTGATCTCATCGGCCTTGGCGATCGGTACGCCTGCCATCTCGTCCGGCAACTGGCGATGTTGACCGCCTGTCACGCACAGTCGCTCGAAACCGCCCGCCGAGCGCCCAAGCGCGGCGATGGCCTGCGCCAGGTGTGCGAGCGTCGTCGGCCGCTCGCTCGGCAGCGTGGCCGACGCTACGACCGCGTCCCCTTCCATGGCGACGACATCGGTGTTGGTCAAGCCAAAGTCAATCCCTATTTGCATCGCTGAAAGGTGATACTACGGAATACGGAATAACGTCAGTTCGGATTTACATGAAGGGTGCACTCAGTGATTCTCACGCGGAGACGCGGAGAACGCAGGAGAAAGCATTTCTGGCCGCCTAGAAGGGGAACTTCTAGGAAATCGCATTTTGCCTACTGGTGAATACATCAACCTGGGTGAGATAACCATGTATAGGGGCAACACGTACAAGTTGACTCAGTGATTTTATTGCGTCCTCTCGCTGCGGGAACTGCGATATGTATGAATCTCCGCGACTCCGCGTCTCCGCGCGAGGAGCAAAAGGCGAGGTTAATCCGAACTCACGTGAATACGTATTGCGTATTGCGGAGTGCGTGTTGCGTCTGCATGGCGTTAAGCGCGCGCCAGGAGCGCAGCGACGATGCGCCGGCTGGCGTGTCCGTCGCCGTACGGGTTGGGGACAGAGGCCATGCGCTGGTGAGCCTCTGGGTCTTCCATCAGCCGGCTGGCCTCTTCCACGATGTGGTCGTGGTTGGTGCCGACCAGCTTGGCTGCGCCCAGCGCCACGACCTCGCGGCGCTCGGTCACCTCGCGCAGCACGAGCACGGGCTTGTGTAGGCTGGGCGCTTCCTCCTGGATCCCGCCCGAATCGGTGAGGATGAAGTAGGCGCGCTGCATCAGCGCAACCATCGTCTCGTAGTCCACCGGCTCGATCAAGGCGATGTTCGGCGCGTCGCCCAGCAGCGCGCGGGCCGGCCCCCAGATGTTCGGGTTGTAGTGGAGGGGATACACGATCTGCACCTCATCGCGGTAGCGCTCGGCCAGCGTGCGCAGGGCGCGGCAGGTCTCGGCGAAGGGTGCGCCGAAGCTCTCGCGGCGGTGCGACGTGACCAGGATCAGGCGCTTGTGGTCGCTGAGCGCCAGACCTGGGACGCGGTCCAGCAACGCCCGCCCGTCTATGCGCTGTGCGACGCTCAGCAGGGCGTCTATCACCGTGTTACCGGTGACGATCACGTCGTTCGGCGGCGCGCCCTCGCGCAACAGCGCCTCGCGCGCCGCCAGCGTGGGGGCAAAGAACAGGTCGGCCAGCACGTCGGCGATGCGCCGGTTGGCCTCCTCCGGGAAGGGGCGGTGCTTATCACCGCTGCGCAGGCCGGCCTCAACGTGCCCGATGCGGATGCGCCGATAGAACGCCGCTAGGCTGGCTGCCATCACTGTAGTAGTGTCGCCCTGTACCAACACCCAGTCCGGGCGCACAGCGTCGAACACCGCGTCCAGCGCGCCCAGGATGCGCGCGGTGAGGGCGCTCAACGATTGATCCGGCTGCATGAGCTGCAGGTTGAAGTCGAGCTGGAGGTTGAACGTGCGCAGGGCTGAATCCAACAGCTCGCGGTGCTGGCCGGTGGCGCAGACATAGGCGCGAATCTGAGCCGGATGCCGCCTTAGTTCGTGGATCACCGGCGCCAGCTTGATCACCTCTGGGCGGGTGCCCAGGACAGCGAGGACGGTCAGCAT
>DAOTYZ010000269.1:0-2063 GCA_034434555.1 Candidatus Roseilinea sp. | reverse complement strand
AGCTGCTGCGGGCTTTGCGGCAGCGCATAAAAGCAGCCCGGATGCACTCGGCTGGGCACCAGATAGTCGCGCGCGCCCTCCGGCGTGGTCTTAAAGAGGATGGGCGTCTCAACTTCTATGAAGCCGCGCGCATCGAGATAGTCGCGGATGAACTTGACGAAGGTGTGGCGGATGATCAGGTTGCGCGCCATGCGCTCGCGGCGCAGGTCGAGATAACGATATTTCAGGCGCAGGTTCTCATCCACGTTGCGGCCGTCATCGTCAATGGCGAAGGGGGGTGTTTTGGCCGGATTGAGCACGGTGACATCGTGGGCGATGACCTCGATCTCGCCGGTGGCCAGCTTGGGGTTGGCCATGCCAGCCGGACGCTGGGCGACGACGCCTTCTACCTGGACGACATACTCACTGCGCAGCGCCTCGGCTTGGGCGAAGACCCCCGGCGAAAGCACATGGGCAGGGTTGATCACGACCTGGGTAACGCCGAAGCGATCGCGCAGGTCTATGAAGATCACGCCGCCGTGATCTCGTCGCCGATGCACCCAGCCGGCCAGCGTGATGTGCTGGCCAGCGTGTTCGAGACGCAATTCGCCGCAAGTGTGTGTCTTGTAGCTCATAGCGATTCAAGCGAAAGGGCCGCCTTATCGGGCGACCCCCATCTTACGCATAATGACTCAAGATGCAGCATCACGCGCGCCAGGACTACATGTCCACCGCACGTAAATATACCTCAGGATCGCGCTAGACGCACTCCGACATGCGCGCAGACGAAGGGATTCAGGCTGTGGGAATCCGATGTTTTTATCGCCCCTCTCATCCTCTCTGCGCACAGCGCACAGCAAGGTTAAGACCTAGAATGCAGCGCCATGACGACATCGGGGTTTTATGCAGATGCGCGCGCATATGACATCGCTTTTAGCGACCGAGACTTTCCCGCGGAGTGTGACTTCCTAGCATGGTGCCTAGCGACGCATGGGGCAGTTTCGGAGCGTTCGTTCCTGGAGCTGGCGTGCGGGCCGGCTCGCCACGCGCGCGAGTTCGCCCGTCGCGGCTGGCGAGCAGTTGGGTTGGACCTTTCACAGTCCATGCTCCACTACGCTGCCCAGGGCGCGGCACGCGAGGGAGTGACCCTGGAATGCCTGGCCGCTGACATGGTTGACTTCACGCTGAAGCAACCGGTTGCACTGGCTGCTAACCTAATGGAAAGCATCGCCCATCTGCTCACCAACGAACAAGCGGTGTCCCATCTGCGGGCTGTGGCATGCAATCTGCTGCCGGGCGGGATATTTGTGATCGAGACGGCACACCCATCCACGCTGTGGCGAGATAGCCTGCCCAATGCGTGGGTATCTCGAAGCACCGACACGCCTTACTTCGCTGACGAGCCATACACAGAGATCGAGGTTTTATTCGGCGCTGCGGACGACCCTTACGATTGGATCACCCAGCAATGGTTGGTGACCATGCGCCTGGAGGTGCGCGAGGTGGACAAGCCAGCGCGCACGATCGCGCAACGTCTACCGCTGCGCTGGTATCAGGCCCAGGAGCTTCGGGCGCTGATTGACTTATCCGGCGCGTTCTCGCAGATATGGTGGTATGGCGATATGCTGATCCCACCTCCGCCATTGGACAACAGCGATGCCGCCCAGCGCATGATCATAGTGCTGCGCAAGTGAGGCATCTACAATCGCTTACATGGCGCTCACAACACCACATGGCTTGTATTTCGAGGAGTTCGCCATCGGCGACCGCGTTGTTTCTCCCTCCCGCACGATCACCGAGTCGGACATCGTCGCCTTTGCCGGCCTGAGTGGGGATTACAACGAGATTCACACCAGCGAGGCATTTGCCCAGGGGCACTTGTTCGGCCGACGGGTAGCGCATGGGCTGCTTGGGCTAAGCATCGCCAGCGGATTGGCCTTCCAGATGGGCTTTCTGCTGCGCACCGTTGAGGCCTTTCGCGGGTTGGAATGGGAATTCACCGCGCCCATCTTCATCGGCGACACCATCCACATCGAAGCAGAGGTGGTCGAGTTAAAGCCCTTCCCTCGCCTAGGCAACGGCAA
>DAOTYZ010000268.1:0-8942 GCA_034434555.1 Candidatus Roseilinea sp. | reverse complement strand
ATTTCTCGCAGCGACGTCGAGTTAATGCAAGCATCCATAGCGCAAGGATGCGAACAGGTAGACGCCAATGAGTGGTAGATACCTCTTGGATACCAGCATTCTGATTGCCTTGTTCGCCGATGAGTCATTGGTCAAAGAGAAGTTGGCGCAAGCGAGCGAAGTTTTCATTCCCAGCATTGCGGTTGGAGAGCTTTACTATGGGGCATGGAAATCGCAGCGCCGCCAAGAGAACATCGCACAGGTGGACGAACTGGTGGCGGAGAGCGTGGTTTTGAGCTGCAATGTCGGAGCGGCTCGATGGTACGGAGAGGTCAAGAATATTTTGCGCCTCAAAGGGCGCCCGATACCCGAGAATGATCTGTGGATTGCAGCGATTGCTTTGGAACATGATTTAGTTGTAGCAACTCAGGATGCCCACTTTGAAGAAATTGATAACTTGTAAGTGGAGAGGTGGCTGAATCAGTAATTGCCGATCCGCCATTACACGGCTGCCCTTGTTATGCTGAGCGGCAGCGAAGCATCTAAAATCCCGCCCGGCCATATCGTAGGGGCGTAGCGGGGCTACGCCCCCCGCGCAGCCGCGACACCCTGCCTCAGCGACCCCGCAGCGCTTCGGTCCGGCGCGCGCAGGGGCAGTTCGCGAACCGCCTCTGCTGCGCTGCGGCAGCCTGGCAATTGATGCACAGCATGCCCGCCAATCCCCCAAGCACTTATGGGTAATGCTAAGCTCACCCTGAGCGCAGCGAAGGGTCCAAAGTCGCGGTTGGCTGAGGTGCCGTGGGGTTGCTGAGGCGAGGCGTTTGGTGGTTGCGCGGGGGGCGTAGCACCGCTACGCCCCCTACGATATGGTCGGCGGGATTTTAGATGTTTCGCTGCGCCAGCATAACAGGCCGGCGCAGTAGGCGATTCGTGAATGGACACGTGTAAATCCGAACTGACGTTTCATAGCCAGACCCTTGCGCTGTCTCAGGGGATGTTAGCGTCCCATCCGCTCGCAGCGAGGATGAGGCAGCAGTACAATGAAAGCGCAGTCAGATACTTAGCTGGCTCGCATGAACGAAGTTCAACTATCAGGAGTAGTAAGACCTATGGCAGTGAAGACCCCAACCAAGACCACTGCTCCCGCAAAGAGTAATGGCAAAGCCAAGACCACCCCGGCGAAGAAGCAGTGGGTTTTTCTGTTCAACGATGAGAAAGGCGTGAGCAAGGTCGCCAAGACCTGGCCGGAGATTCGCGAGCTGCTCGGCGGCAAAGGCGCCGGCCTTTTTGACATGACGCGGGCTGGACTGCCGGTGCCGCCCGGCTTCACCATCAGCACCGAAGTGTGCACGGAGTTCGTCAAGGCCGGCAATAAGATTCCCAAGGAGGCATGGGAGCAAGCGCTGGACGCGATGAAGGTGATCGAGAAACAAACAGGCAAGAAGTTCGGCGGCGGCGTGCCAGGCGTTCGCCCGCTGCTGGTCTCGGTCCGCTCCGGCGCGCGCGAGTCCATGCCCGGCATGATGGAGACGGTGCTAAACGTGGGCCTGAACGATCGCACCGTCGAGGAGATGGCCGAGGTCACCAAGAACCCGCGCTTCGCCTGGGATAGCTACCGGCGCTTGCTGATGATGTTCGGCAGCACGGTGTTGGACATCCCCGATGAGAAGTTCGACGAGCCAATGGAGCACATGAAGCGCGAGAAGGGCTATACCAGCGATACCGACCTCACCACCGATGACTTGAAGGCGCTGGTGGACATCTTCAAGCGGGTGATTCGAGAGGAGACCGGCCGCGACTTCCCGCAGAACGTGTATGACCAGCTCAAGGAATGTGCGATGGCTGTGTTCCGCAGCGCCACCGGCCACAAGGCGCGCACCTATGCCAAACAGATGGGCTGGAAGAGCACGCTGCCCACGGCGGTGAACGTGGTCACGATGATCTTCGGCAACATGGGGGACGACAGCGCGACCGGTGTGGCCTTCACCCGCAATCCATCCACCGGCGAGAAGAAGATCTTCGGCGAATATTTGGTGAATGCGCAGGGCGAAGACGTGGTGGCCGGCATCCGCACGCCCAAGCCGATCGACGAGCTGGCCAAGGAGATGCCCAAGACCTATAAAGAGTTCGTGCGCATCGCCAACCTGCTGGAGAAGCATTACAAGAACATGCAGGATGTGGAGTTCACCATCGAGCAGGGCAAGCTCTACATGCTCCAGACCCGCAACGGCAAGCGCACCGCCAAGGCCGCCATCAAGATCGCTGTGGATATGGCCAAGGAGAAGCTGATCACGAAGGAAGAAGCGGTGAAGCGCGTGACGCCGGCGGATGTGGACTTCCTCCTGCATCCTCAGTTCGATGACCAGGCTGTGCAAGACGCCAAGCATGAGGGCCGGCTGCTGACCACCGGCGTAAATGCTTCGCCGGGCGCTGCTGTCGGCATGTTGGCCTTCGATGCTGACCTTGCCGAACAGTGGGGCAAAGAGGGCAAGCCGGTGATCCTGATCCGGCCGGAGACCAAGCCTGACGATGTGCATGGCATGGTGGCGTCCAAAGGCATCCTCACTGCCCGCGGCGGCGCCACGTCGCACGCGGCGGTGGTCGCCCGCCAGTTCGGCATCCCGGCGGTGTGCGGCGCGGATTCGCTGCAGATCAACCTGGCCGAGCGCGTCGTCACCAGCAACGGCCACGCCCTGCGCGAGGGTGACTGGGTCTCGATTGACGGCGGGCGCGGCGAAGCGTATGTCGGTCAGTTGCCGATGGTGCATCCTTCGTTCGAGGAGCAGGAAGACCTGGTGACGCTGCTCAAGTGGGCCGATGAGATCAGCGCGCGCAACAGCCGCGTGGGCG
Source organism: Candidatus Roseilinea sp. (assembly GCA_034434555.1). Taxonomy (GTDB): domain Bacteria; phylum Chloroflexota; class Anaerolineae; order J036; family Brachytrichaceae; genus JAAFGM01. Next base: position 6,113 of record DAOTYZ010000268.1, on the reverse strand, counting down.
AGGATGGCAAGCCGCGCCGTGGGTTGCAGGTATGGGCCAACGCCGATTACCCGAAGGACGCCGAGCGGGCGCGCGCTTACGGTGCGCGCGGCATCGGCCTCTGCCGCACCGAGCACATGTTCTTCGAGACCGATCGCTTGCCCATCGTCCAGCGCATGATCCTGGCCAATTCGGACGAGGAGCGCCAGCGCGCCCTGGACGAGCTATTGCCCTTCCAGCGCGAGGACTTCGCCGGCATCTTTCGCGTCATGACCGGCCTGCCGGTCATCATCCGACTGATTGACCCGCCGCTGCACGAGTTCCTCCCGTCGCGCGAGGACCTGCTGCGCGACGTGGTGCGCTACGAGACCAAGCGCCAATACGAGGCCCTGAGCGAGGAGGAGCAAGCCGATTACCAGCGCAAGCAAAGCCTGCTCCAGGCGGTGAACGCGATGCACGAGCAAAACCCGATGATGGGCCTGCGCGGCATCCGCCTGGGGATCATGATCCCCGGCCTGATCGCCATGCAGGTGCGCGCCATCTTCGAGGCTGCCTGTATGGTGAAGAAGGAAGGCTATGAGCCGGTGCCGGAGGTGATGATCCCGCTCACCGGCCATGTGAACGAGCTAAAGCGCGTGCAGCCGGAGCTGGAGAAGGTGGCCCGCGAGGTGATGTCCGAGCACGGGGTCAAGGTGAAGTACAAGTTCGGCACCATGATCGAGATCCCGCGCGCGGCCTTGACCGCTGATGAGGTGGCGACGATGGCCGAGTTCTTCTCCTTCGGCACGAACGACCTCACCCAAATGACCTATGGCTATTCGCGCGACGACGCCGAGCGCAGCTTCCTGCTCAAGTATGTGGAAGAGGGCATCCTGCCCGATAACCCCTTCCAGACGCTCGATCGCGAAGGCGTGGGCCAGCTCATCAAGATGGCGGTTCAGAAGGGGCGTGCGACGCGGCCAACGCTCGAAGTGGGGATCTGCGGCGAGCACGGCGGCGACCCGCGCTCGGTGGCCTTCTGCTACGAGGCCGGTTTGAACTATGTGAGCTGCTCGCCGTTCCGCGTGCCGATCGCGCGGCTGGCGGCTGCGCATGCGGCGTTGGCACATTAGCCAACCTTTGGCGTTCCCAAGGCCGAGCGAGCCTCGCTCGGCCTTTCTTTTTCGGCCAACGTGCGGATGGCCAATCGCGCGGCTGCCAGGTCCCAGAGCGCGTGGCCGACGCTCTTGAAGATCACCGGCCGGCCAGGCGTGGGCTTGGCCCCTGCGAGCACAGCGGAGAGCGGCGTGACCTGTGACCAGTCCACGCCGGCCTGGATCAGGTCGCCCGCTTCGCGCTGCGCGCCTTCGAGCGTATCCACGAAGAGGCTGGCGCGGCGCACCAAGTCAGCCGGCAGCTCGGCCATCTGAGGCGTGTAAGCGCCCACGGCAGCGATGAACACGTCGTCGTGAACGCGGTCATCGAACAGTGGCTGCCGGCTGGTGGTGGCGGTGATGATCAAGCCACAAGCCGGCAGGATGTCTTCTGCCGTGCCGACTGCTTGCGCGTTCACCCCTTGCTGACGCGCGGCGTGTGCCAGCGCCTCGGCGCTGTCGAACGTCCGCGCGCAGATGAACACATCGCACCGAGGCAGCCAGTGGGTGAAGGCCTCCAGGTGGGCTTTGCCCTGCACGCCGGCGCCCATGATCAACAGCGGGCCGCGCTGCGCTTGGGGGCTGGCCAAGTGCTGCGCAGCGAGCAGCGAGAGCGCCGCTGTGCGCCGCGCAGTGACCGCCTGCCCGTCCAGCAGCGCCAGCCGCTGACCGGTGCGGGCATCCATGACGATCACTTCGCCTTGAACGCTGGGCAGGCCGCGCGCTCGGTTGTGCGGATGGACGGTGACCAGCTTGGTGATGGCCAATGTGCCGTCGGTCGCCGGCATGGCCAGCAACGCGCCATCGGCGCTGAGCGGCATGATCAAGCGCGGCGGCGCAACCGCTTGTGCATCGCGGATCACGCTGCTTAGCTCGTTGGCCAGTTCTACATAGGGGAGCAGCGCCTGCGTCGCGTCCCAGTCGGCAATGTGCATTGCGCGCATTCTACGCACAGATGACGCCCTGGGAGCGTTCTGACATCTGCCGGATTCGCTAGAATCTTAGGCATGGCATCGCCCATTTCGCCCGAACTGCTGGAGATTTTGCGCTGTCCGTACTGCGTGAGCACTGCCACGCGCCAGCCCGGCGAGGATCCAGGCCGGCTGATCCTCTACAAAGACTGCTGGCTGATCGAGCCGGTCTATGGCCGTAAATACCCGATCAAAGATGGCATCCCGATCATGCTGATCGAGGAAGGCGAGAAGTGGATGCACGTTAAGCCAGAAGACCTGCCGATCCCGCCGCCGCCAGATTAGCACGCTTCCTCGCCCTTCATGCGCTTGCTTAAGGCCCTCACCGTCCTGCTGGCCGTCGGCGGCGTGATCGCGCTGATCGTCGCTGCGCGGGCCACCCCTCGCCCGTTGATGCGCATCGCGGCCATCCAGCCGGCGATGAACTTTGGCTACGTGCGCGTGCAGGGCACGGTGATGGCCTTCCCTTCGTTCTCAGCCCGCGACCGCTATCTGAGCTTTCAAATCTGGGACGGCAGCGGGGAGCTGCGCGTGACGGCCTATCGGGCGGTGGTGGATGCGCTGCTGTCCGGCGAGCGCATCCCGCTGCCCGGAGATCGCGTGAGCGTTGAGGGCACCCTGCGCATCCGCGATGACGAACCTTCGCTCATCCTGAACGCTGCTGACGGCTTGCTGATTGAGACGCCAGCAGCGACAAACGTTCAGCTTTCAGCGCTTGGGGATGTTGCGCTGGGCGAGCGGGTCGAGGTCACCGCCCAAGTGCGCCGCGCGCGGCCCATCGGCCCGGCGTTGTCGGTGATCACGCTGCGCCACGGCGATGCGACCGCTGATGCGCTGCTTTCGCGGGCGTTGCCGGCGCTGGCGACGCTGTCGGTTCCGGCAGCCGGCGATTGGGTCACCGTTGCCGGCGCAGTCGGCGAATATCGCGGTAATAAACAGGTGCTGGTCACGGCGGTGCGCCCTGCGGCTGCGCTCGATACACCACGTTGGCCAATCGCCGAGTTGAACAGCGACTTGGTCGGGCGCTGGGTCGGCATCGAAGGTCAGGTGACCGACCTACGGCCATTCCGGGCGGGCATGCGCGCCGATGTGACCGATGATTCCGGGGGCAGCATCACCGTCGTGATGTTTGATAAGATTTGGAACGGGCTGCCGTTCTCGATGACGCTGGACATCGCGGATCGCCTTGCGGTGGCCGGCGAGGTGAGCGAATATCGAGGGCGGGTCGAGCTGATCCCGCAGTTGCCGGCGGATGTGCGATTGCTGGCCGCACCATGATTCTTATTCCACCAGGAGGGCGACGGCGAAGACTTGCGCTTGAACCGCGTGTCCCTCGGCGTAGATCTTGAGCGACTCGATGGTGCGGACGTTGGGGAGGTAGGGCAGCAGGTTGTCCGTTTCCCAGCGGACGGGCTGGCCAAGCGGCACCTTGACGTGTTTACGCTGGGGGTTGGCCAGAATGGTATCGGGCAATAGCGCCGTGCTGGCGGACATCTGCGGCGTGCCGGCTGCGTAGAAGCCCTGAATCCACTCGCGGCTGTTCTCTTGGTCGTCGCGCCAGGTGATGGCGACCAGCAAAGGGCATTCGCTGCCGAGGCTGGCGCACACCGGCAACTCCTGGAGGAGTATGGCGAACTCTATCACCAGCCGCAAATCGCGCACGCCGTCCACCCGCGCGTCCAGCGTCTGGGCGATGCCGGTGCGCCCCCAACCGAGGTTTGTCCCCAAGCGTTCAAGCAACAAGGCGCTTCCTGCGGGTTGTTCTGTGACGCGGACGACGCCAGGCGTGGCGTCTGGCTGACCGGTGCGTGTTTCAATGGTCCAAGCCGGCTGTAGAGGCGAAGTGAACTGGCCGTTGCGCACCAGGCTGCGCGGCGGGGGCAGAGCGCCGGCCAGGCTAGAGCGCGTGGCTATCGTGCGCTGGCCTGCGCTCAAGTTCACGGCCAGGTCGTTTGCGCCGTTCATTACGGTGGCGCTTCCGCTGGCAACGTGTAGTCTCAACGTCTCGCTGTTGACCTCCACGACGTAGCTCCCGGGCGTCTTGGTCCAGACAGCCGCGTGGTCGCTCGCGATTTGCAAGTGAAACTTGCGATCGGTCTGCGGGAGCGTGATCTGGATGCGTCCTTCGCTCAGGTAAAGGATGTATTCGTCTTGCGCTGCGCTGGCGGGGAAACGGGGCAGGCGAACGCGCTCGACGCGCAGGCGAGCGTTGGCGTAGAGCTGGGCGGTGAACAACGTCTGTGCCGGCTCAGTGCGCCGGTCGAAGGCGGTCAGCAGACCGGCTGAATCGGTGCTGAGGGCGATGAGGCTGCCCTCGCTCACGTCATAACCATCGAGCGAGACCACACTGGGTGGGTCGCTTTCGCTCTGGTTGGGCCGCCAGACGCTCATTTGACCCGCTTGGAGCTGGACGTTGATGCCGGCCTCGGTCATGGCAGAGTTGTAAAAGGCCAGCCCGGCCATCGGCACGCCTACCGTCAGCGCGCAACAGGTCAGCAGGGCGGCGGATAGCACGGCCCAGGCGATCCGTTCAGGAGAGCGGCTCACCGTCTGTCTATGCCCAAGTCTTGCGCATGCTCCAGCGCCACAGCGAAGGCCGGTTGGGATCGGTGCGCTCGATGCGCTCGGCTGCCGCGCGCCCTTGTTGATGGGCGATCAGGGTCGCCGCGATGGACGCGACATCGCTGTGGACTGGGGATTGCTCTTCGATCTCGAAGCGGTCTTCCACAAAGCGGGTGTCGAACTGGCCGGCTTGGAAGCGCGTGGAGCGGAAGAGCTGTTGATGAAACGGCACGTTGGTCTTCACACCGACGATGCGGATCTCGCTGAGCGCGCGCTTCATGCGCAAGATGGCCTCGGCGCGCGTGTCGCCCCAGCAGATCAGCTTGGCGATCATCGAGTCGTAGTACGGGGTGATCTCGTAGCCTTCATACACGCCGCTCTCCACGCGCACGCCGGGGCCGGTCGGGAAGTTCAGACGTTTGATCACGCCGGTGCTGGGCATGAAGTTGGCGAATGGGTCCTCGGCGTTAATGCGGCATTCGATGGCCCAGCCGTTCATCTCGATGTCCTCTTGCTTGTAGCGCAGCGGCCGGCCGCGCGCGATGCGGATCTGCTCCTTTACGATGTCCACACCGGTGACCCGCTCGGTGATCGGGTGCTCGACTTGCAGGCGGGTGTTCATCTCCATGAAATAGAAGTTGCCTTGCTTATCGAGCAAGCATTCGATCGTGCCGGCGTTGACGTAGTTCACAGCCTGGGCGGCGCGCACGGCCATTTCGCCCATTTTGGCCCGCAGCTCCGGCGTGAGCGCCGGCGAGGGGCATTCCTCGACGAGCTTTTGCCGCCGTCGTTGCAGGCTGCATTCGCGTTCGCCGAGGTGGATGATGTTGCCGTGGTGGTCGCCGAGTAGTTGAAACTCGATATGGCGCGCGCCTTCCACCAGCTTCTCCAGATAGACCGCGCCATCACCGAATGCAGACTCGGCCTCGCGGCGGGCGCTGGCCAGCAGCGCCGGCATCTCCTCTAAGCTGCGCACCTCGCGCTGGCCCTTGCCGCCGCCGCCGGCGCTGGCCTTGATCAACAGCGGGAAGCCGATCTTGGGGGCGATGTTCAGCAGCTCCTCGTCGCTAAGGTCGGCTTCGCCCTCCGTGCCGGGGATGACGGCCACGCCGGCGCGCTGGACGGTGGCGCGGGCGACGGCTTTATCGCCCATCTTGGCGATCGCGCTGGGCGAGGGGCCGATGAACACGATCCCCTCGTCGGCACAGGCTTGGGCGAAGTCCTCGCGCTCGGCCAGGAAGCCATAGCCGGGGTGGATCGCGTCGGCCTCGGCTTTCTTGGCCACCTCCAGGATTTTGTCTATCCGCAAGTAGGAATCGCGGGCCGGCGGCGGGCCGATGTGATAGGCTTCGTCCGCGAAGCGCACGTGCAGGGCGTTGCGGTCCACGTCGGAATAGACGGCGACGGTGCGGATGCCCAGTTCGTGGCATGCGCGGATGATGCGCACGGCGATCTCGCCGCGGTTGGC
>DAOTYZ010000267.1:0-9772 GCA_034434555.1 Candidatus Roseilinea sp. | reverse complement strand
GTCGGCATGGGAAAGTTCGCGGCCAGCCAGACGCCAGCAGCGACGGACAGCGCGATCAGGACGAACGGATTGCTGCGCGTCACCCTCTAGGCTGAAGTTTAGCAACGCACAGGCAACGCGCCAGCCTGGGGCGCATTCGCGGCCAGAGACGAGCTCCTCCCACGCGGAGAGCGCGGAACTGTTAGGGCTTCCGAGATCGGCGATATACCCAACACCGTCTGGGAGCGCGCTTCTGGGGAGCAAGACAGGGGCTGCCCCAATGGGGATGAGCGCACCCTCAGCCTAGAAAAGACGCTTGATAATCGCCAGTGCACCCTGCTTCCAGGGGACACGGTGAGAGACGCCCGATTGGTGGGCGAACTTCTCGTAGTTGTCCAGATACCACTGGAAATTTCTCAGCAGCGCGTCTTTGTTGGAATATTTGGGGCGAAAGCCCAGGATGCGCTCGGCCTTCTCGATGGAGACAAACGAATCTTTGGCGATCGTCTCATACACCCACTTGTAGAGCGGGGACAGGCCCAGCGCCTCTAGGATGCGCAAGCCGAGGATCACTGGACCAGCCGGGAAAGGCTTGACCTTCTTGCCATAGCCGGCGTAATCCAGCACAGCTTGAAAGTCCTCCGCCACAGTGCCGAATTCTTTGGCCCCGATGTTGAACGTGTCGTTGGTCTTCTCGCATGGCAAGGTCGCGCACAGGTAGATCGCATCGCACAGGTCCTCGACATCTAAGTATTGATAGCGATTCCTGCCGTTCCCCAGAATAGGGAAGCTGCGCCCATCTTTGGCCCAGTCGTATAGCAAGGCGAACACGCCCAGGCGCTCCGGACCGACGAACGACTTGGGCCTGATAATGGGGATGCACATGCCCTTTTGGCGATATTCCAAGCAGACCCGCTCGGCTTCGATCTTGGCTTCCCCATACGGCCCCACACCGCACAGCGGATCATCCTCATATAAGGGGTGATGATCCGGAATGCCGTAAACAGCGGTGGACGAGATGTGAATCAGCCGCTCAACGCCGGCTTGATACGCCGCCTCAACGACGTTGCGTGTGCCAACCACGTCAGTCGTGTAGATGTCCTCCCTGGAATACAGCGGCAGCGCGGCCGCCGCGTGAACGACGACCTGAACGCCCGGCATGACGCGGTCCAGGGCAACGCGGTCACGAATATCGGCCTTGATGAATGTAATTCGGTCACGCTCAGGATAGTCAAAGTCGGCAATGTCGTAGCAGATCACGTCATGGCTTTTGTTCAAAAGGTAGCGCGTGAGGTTGATGCCCAAAAAACCAGAACCGCCTGTGATGAGGTACTTCATAGTGCTCTCCAGCTCGCTCCGTCGCTTGCTACGCAGATATACACAGCAGGCTGTCGCCCCGTGCGGGCAGGATAGTGGTGCACGATAGCGCTGCGCAGCTCACTCACTTTTGCCTCGTCGGTCAGGGCGATCGCGCAACCGCCGAAACCGGCGCCGGTCATGCGCGCGCCATACACACCCGGCACCCCACGCGCGATCTCCACAACGGCATCCAGCTCGGCGCTGCTCACCTCGTAGAGATCGCGCAGGCTATCGTGCGATTCGTTCATCAGCCGGCCAAAAGCCACCACATCGCCGGCGCGCAGGGCAGCTACTGCGTCCAACACGCGCTGATTCTCATAGATGACGTGCTCAACGCGCTGTGCCACCAATGCCGGCAGCGCCGCGCGTCGCCGAACGAACATCTCTGGCGATATGTCACGCAGCGCAGCGACGCCGAGCGCTTGCGCTGCTGCTTCGCACTGGGCACGTCGCTCGTTGTAGGCGCTGGCGGCCAGGCTGCGAGGCGCTCTTGTATCCACGACCACAACCGCCGCCCCAGCCGGCATTGGCACTAGCGCATAGTCCAGCGAGCGGCAATCAATGTATAGCGCATGCCCTGCCCGACCCAGGGCAGCGACGAACTGGTCCATGATCCCACAGTTCACGCCGACGAACGTATTCTCGGCGCGCTGCGCCAGCCTGGCTGCACGCACGCGATCCAGGCTTGCCAGGTCCGGCTGACAGGCAGCGAAGGCCATGAACGTGGCCATCTCGATCGCTGCTGACGACGACAGGCCGCTGCCGATTGGCACATCGCCATACAAGACGGCATCAAAGCCGCGCAGATCGAACCCAGCCTCCAGGAGCGCCCAAGCCACGCCACGAGGGTAATTGCGCCACTGCCCTGCTGCATCGTGCTGAAGCTGACCCAGTTCAAAGTCGGCTTCCTGGTCGTAATTCAACGCATAGAGGCGAACACGACGATCACTGCGCGGTGCGCCGACGATCGCAACCTCGCGATCAATCGCCATCGGCAGCACAAAGCCATCGTTGTAGTCAGTGTGCTCGCCGATCAGGTTCACTCGTCCTGGTGCGCGCGCCAGAAAGTCCGGCCGATAGCCAAACTTCTGCTCAAACCGCGCCACAAGCGCTGGGTAGTCCATGGCGACCAAAAATAAGCCGAGCCTGTGGCAGGCTCGGCAATCCGGCACAAAAGAGAACGCAGCCGGCGTTCAGGGTACGAACAAACGGACGTTATTCAAGAGCGAGGCAAGTGAGGCGATAACGATCATCGCGCCGACCGCCATCAGAAACACAGCGATGAACTGCACGAAGCGGAGGGTTGTATCTGGCCCGAACGCTTCGCGAATGCGGCCAGCGAGCGGCATGCTCAGCGCCTTGTTCTCGGGCAACAGCAGCGTCGCATAGCCGCTCAGGAACAACAAGCCGGCTACGGCTATCCCGATAAATGGACCCCAGATTTGCAGTGTAGTCATCTTTTACCTCCTGAGAAGACGAGCGTAGACTACGCTCGTATCTATATATTTTAATTTTATTGTCATGTCTCTAGCCCGACAAGCTATGCCGGACGATGAGATCACCTCGGATTCAACCTCCAACCGAGGCAGCTCACGACGCACCCAATATCCTGTCTAATACCTCGTCCCAGCCGACGAGCTCGCCATCCTTGGACAGGACAACCCGACGCTCAGCAACTGATGCGGCTGCGCCTCGGGTGAGCCGCTTGCCGCCCACTACAGGTATGGCCAACAACCCTGCCCTGCGCAGCAGCGCGGCGCGCTCCACGGCGCGCTCAACGTCGCTCAGATCAACCACGTTAGACACTTCAACCGCCAGCCACACCTCAGCCTCGCCCCGCTTCTTGGGCAGTTGACCGCGCACGATCAAGTCCACGGCAGTCAGACGGCGCATTTCTATTTCATCGAGATGCGCCTCGAGCTGGTCCCAGATGTCGCTGACTTCCACAACCGCTGGTTTGCGCAGCCAACCGCCAAAGAAGGCAACCGCTTTAATGCGATAGTCTAGCTCAAGCTGTCTGCCTCGCGCATCCGCCAGCTCATCCTTTATGCCGATAAGCTGTTCCTGGATGCGGAGCTGCGACTCAGCCAATTGAGCGAAGCGCTCATCCGTGCGCCGGCGCAACTCGGCCAGCTCAATCCCTATGCGCTGCTGTGCCTCGGCCAGCTCAGCGAAGCGCATGTCTACATAGCGGCGCAATTCGGCCAGCTCCGCCTCCACGCGCTTGCGAAACTCGGCCTGCTCCGCCTCCGCGCGCTGCTGCGCCTCGGCCAGCTCAGCGAAGCGCTTGTCCACATAACGGCGCAATTCGGTCAGCTCCGCCTCCACACGCTTGCGAAACTCAGCCTGCTCCACCTCTGCGCGCTGCTGAATTTCAGCCAGCTCTTGTATCAGTGACGGCATTGCCAGCAGCTCGTTGGTGAGCACGATGCGCCGCACCTCGCTCAGCCACTCCGGCCGCTCGATTAGGATGCGCGTCAGGTCTTGTAGATCGTTTACTGTGAAAGGCATGTATATAAAGGATTATATGCGACGCGCTCTTGCTGGGTGCATTCACAGCCGGGGGCAAAAGCTTGGGTGGGCGACGGCAGTGCCGTCGCCCAAGATTTGCCTTCGCTGGCAGCATAGCTTGTGGAAGATGCCCCTATTGGTGAACGCACCCCTCTTGCTTCTCTCGCCAAGCGCTGGGTATACTGACTTCGGGTATGGTCACGTGGTGGCTTAGAAAATACGTCGCTCTGGGCAAGGCCGGCTGGGCGCTAATCATGGAATATCGCGCTCAGGTCATGATCTGGATGATGAGCAGCTTCTTGATGGTGATCATGCTGCTGGTGTGGCTAAGCATCAGCAGCGAGGGGGAGGTGAACGGCTACAGCACCACGGACTTCATCACTTACTTTATGGTTGGCTGGATCGTGCGCAACCTCACGGCAGTATGGGCCTCGTGGGAACTGGATCTCAACATCCGCGAGGGCCGGCTCTCGCCAATGCTGCTTCGCCCTATCCATCCTATTCATAACGATGTCGCCATTCACTGGGTTGAGAAGCTACTGCGCATGGGCATCGTCCTCCCGATTGCCGCGTTCGTCTTGATTATTACGCCCGGAGTCCGCCTGGACTTCAGCCTATTGAACGCGCTTGCTTTTCTGATTTCACTGATTGGCGCATGGATCATCGTCTTTCTGTCAGATTACCTGGTGGGCATCCTGGCGTTCTGGATCACTCAAGTCGGGGCATTCATCAATGGCTTCTTCGGCATTCGCCTGGTGCTCTCTGGCGCGATCGCACCCACAGCGATGTTCCCGCTGGCCATACAGGACATTCTGCGGTGGTCGCCCTTCCCCTATATGCTCAACTTTAGCGTGGATGTAGCCATGGGCCGGCTGACACCGGAGGCATTGTTGGCCGGCCTCATCATTCAGTGGGGCTGGGCGGTCTTCTTCATCCTCGCTACCTGGGCATTCTGGAAGGTCGCCGTCCGCAGCTACAGCGCCGTGGGTGCCTGAGCAGCCATGCGCTACCTGCGCCTGTTGGGCCTGTTCCTCAAAGCCAATTTGCTCGCGGAGCTAGAGTATCGCGCCAACTTCGCTGCGCAGTCAGCGCTGGGCGTGCTGTGGGCCGGCCTGACGTTTGTCAGCGTTGCGGTGTTCTTCACCCAGACCGATGCGTTAGGCGGTTGGACGTATGGGCAAGCGCTCATCATCGTCGCCCTCTTCACCATGATCAGCGGCATGACCCGCTTCATCCTGGAACCTAACGTCATCAAGGTGGTCGAGATGGTGCGCACGGGCACGATGGACTTTGTGCTGACCAAGCCGGCCAACAGCCAATTCCTCGCCACTCTGCGCCACGCCCAGTATGCCGGCCTCGCTGACATCGCTGCCGGTGGCGTGATCATGATATTCGCTATGAGTCAAATGCAATACTCGCCCGACCCAGCAGCGTTGATCCAGTTCGGGATTATGCTGACCTCAGCGCTGGTCATCACCTACAGCATTTGGCTGGTGATGGCCGCGCTGTCGTTCTGGTTCGTGAAGATAGAAAGCCTGTCGGAGCTGTTCTACGCCCTATTCGATACAGCTCGCTTTCCAGTGACCACGTATCCCGGATTGGTGCGATTGCTGCTCACCTTTGTGCTGCCGGTCGCGTTCATGACCACCTTTCCGGCCCAGGCCGTGCTCGGCTTGCTCGACTTCGCAACGCTCCTCGCATCGGTGGGTCTGGCTACTGTGTTGATCCTGTTCAGCGCGTGGCTATGGCAGCGCGCCGTGCTCAGCTACAGCAGCGCCAGCTCGTAACGTTTGCGCTATCATCCACGCTTAACCATGCGCGTCCTGACCTACAGCGAGGCTATCAACGAGGCGTTGCGCGAAGAGATGGCGCGCGATCCGCGCGTGTTCATCATGGGCGAGGATGTAGGGGTGATGGGCGGGGTGTTCGGCGTCACAGCCGGCTTGCTGGCGCAGTTCGGCGAGGCGCGCGTCATTGACACACCAATTAGCGAAGCTGGCATCGTCGGCGCAGCGCTCGGCGCAGCCATGATGGGCATGCGACCAGTCGTCGAGATTATGTTTGGCGACTTCCTGGGCTGCGCGGGCGACCAGATCATCAACCAAGTCGCCAAGGCGCGCTATATGAGCGGCGGCAAAGCGCACGTCCCGCTGACTATTCGGGTGACCACCGGCGCTCCGGGTGCAGCCGCCGCCCAACACTCACAAAGCCCAGAATCATGGTTTCTGAACATCCCCGGCTTGAAAATCGCCACGCCGGCCACGCCGGCCGACGCCAAGGGCCTGCTCAAAAGCGCCATCCGCGGCGAGGATCCCGTACTGTTCTTCGAGCACAAAATGCTCTACGCCACCAAGGGCGAAGTGCCCGATGAGGATTTCATCATCCCCTTCGGACAAGCCAACGTGCTTCGCCAGGGCTCGGACGTGACGATCGTTGCGATCGGTGGCATGCTGCCGCAAGCGATGCAGGCTGCCGACGCACTGGCTGACGAAGGTATACGCTGCGAAGTGATTGACCCGCGCACCCTCATGCCGCTGGACGCGCAGACGTTGCTGACCAGCGTGCGCAAAACTGGCCGCTTGGTCATCGCGCACGAGGCTCACAAACGCGCTGGACCAGGCGCAGAGATCGCCGCGCTCGTCGCCGAGCGGGCGCTGGACTACCTCGATGCGCCTATCCGCCGCGTGGCTGCCAAGAATGTGCCATTGCCATATGCGCCGGCGCTGGAACAATTCGTCCTGCCGGACAGAGACGATATCATCGCTGCGGTGAGGGATGTGCTGCGATGAGCACAGCGCCATCCCGATCAGCGAGCCGCTGCTGCTCACAACCCCATGCGCGTCCTTGTCGTCCTGCCCACCTATAACGAAGCCGAGAACATCGCCCTGCTCCTGCCGGCGCTGCTGGAGTTGCCAGTTGACATCTGCGTCGTGGATGATGCGTCGCCGGATGGCACCGGCCAACTGGCCGAAGCGTGGGCAACGCGCGATTCGCGCGTGCACGTCCTCCATCGCCCAGGCAAGCTGGGACTGGGCACAGCATACGTGGCTGGCTTTCGCTTTGCCCTGGCCCAGGACTATGACGCCGCGCTAACTATGGATGCTGACTTCTCGCATCATCCACGCTACATCCCGGCTATGCTGGAAGCAGCTCAGTGCGCCGACCTAGTGATTGGCTCGCGCTACGTCGCCGGCGGTAACGTGCGCTACCCGCCGCATCGCCGCTGGCTGAGCAAAACAGCCAATCTGGTGGCCCGAACAGCGCTTAGCCTGAAACCACACGACTGCACAGCCGGCTTCCGCCTCTACCGCGCTATCGTGCTGAGCACTGTGCCGATAGACACAGTATTCTCAAATGGCTATTCCTTCCTCATCGAGATGTTGAATCTCGTCCAGGGATTCGGCTTCACCATCACTGAAGTGCCGATCGTCTTTGAGGATCGAACGCGCGGGCAGTCCAAAATCTCGTCTATAGAGATCGTACGGGCTATGTATACCGTGTCGCGGCTGACCTATCGGCGCTGGCGCGATCGGCTGATTGGCCCGCCGTCCGCCCGCCGCAAGCACGCCCTGCGACATAGCCAAGACCAACAGTGATACGAATTGTGATGAACAGCAAGCTCGAGGTCACTCGCCAGCCAACCCCGCTCCCCTTCTTCAAGGTGATGTTCACGCTGATGGAGCCATACACATGGTTCGCTCCGACCTGGGCGTTCGTTGTGGGCTGCATAGCCAGCCACAGCATCTATTTCGACCTCGCCAGCGACCTTTGGGCCAGCATCTTGAGCATCGGAAAGATCGCCATCGGCACGCTGATGGCTGGGCCGCTGCTGGTGGGCTTCTCCCAGGTGTGGAACGACTGGTGCGACCGCGACGTGGATGCCATCAACCAGCCAGAGCGGCTCATTCCCTCTGGGCGCGCCACGCGCGGCCAGGTATTTGCGATCATTGCCCTGCTCGGTATCTCTGCGATGGCCATTGCGCTGTTCCTCGGTCCGCCTGTGGCTGCGGTGGCCATCGTCGGCATCGTGATCGCGCTGGCCTACTCCGCTGAGCCAGTCCGCCTGAAGAAGAACGGCTGGCTGGGCAATTTGGCCATCGGCCTGACCTACGAGACGTGCGCGTGGATCGCCGGCCATCTCACCTTCGACCCACAACTCCAGTCAGCCGGCGCCGGGCGCAGCCTGCTGCTGGCGCTGCTCTACGGCCTGGGCGTGGTGGGGACGATGATCATCAACGACTTCAAGAGCGTGGCCGGCGATCGCAAGATGGGCATCCGTTCGATCCCGGCCATGTACGGCGAATCGCGCGCGGCGCGGCTGGCCGTCGTTATCATCAACGCCGCCCAGCTCATCGCCATCGGCCTACAGGTGGCATGGGGCAGTGTCATCACCGCCGGCGTGTGCTTCCTGCTGCTTCTGGCCCAGCTCCGCAGCCAGCTTCAGCTCATCCGCGAACCCACCCAGCCGATGGCCGTCCGCTACAACCTGATCGGCATCCCGCCTTACACGTGGGCCATGTTGGTCGCTGCGATTGGGCTTGGCAAAACCTCTGTCATGGGCTAAGCTGGGGACAAAGCGAGGAAAGCCATGCCTAAAGTGTTGGTTGTTGGTTCGTCGGTCGGCGGCAGCATCGCAGCAGACACGCTGCGCGACCTCGGCATCGAGACGATCCTGTTGGAACGCGACCTCAACTACGTGAAGCCCTGCGGCGGGGCTGTGCCGCCCCGCGCGTTCAGCGACTGGAACATCCCCCACGATTTAATTGACCGCAAAGTGACCATCGCCGTCGTGCACTCGCCGCGCCACCATAGCGAATTCCCCGTCCGCAGCAGCCATCCTAACCCAGAGACCGACTTCATCGCCATGGTGCGCCGCGAACGGTTCGACCGCTATCTCCGCGAGCGGGCGGTGAGCAAGGGCGCGGAACTCATCGAAGGCAAGCTCGAACACGTTGACTTTGGGCCGCGCGGCATCAAGGCCATCTACGAGGACAAGCGCAACAAGACCCACGTCATCGAAGCCGACGCCGTGATCGGCGCTGACGGCGCCTACTCGACTGTGGCCAAGGCGCTGGGGTTGGCGCGTCTGCCGATGGCGGTGGCGTACCAGGAGCGCATCCGCCTGCCGGAACGGGCGATGGCATACTGGGAGCAGCGCGCCGCGCTCTACCTGGGCGATGACGTTTCGCCTGACCTCTATGCGTGGGTCTTCCCCAAGTGCGACCACGTCGCAGCCGGCATCGGTGCCGGCGCCGGCAAGACCAAAGCCGCGCGCCAACTGCTGGCCAACCTCAAGCACAAGCTGCGCGACCAGTTGGGCGAGGGGCTGAGCGTCAAGTTTGAGGCGCACCACCTGCCCATGCACCCGCGCAAGCATCTCTCCTACGACCGCGCCGCCCTGGTGGGCGACGCTGCCGGCCTGGTGCAACAGACCAGCGGCGAGGGCATCTACTGGGCCATGAAGAGCGGTGAGATGGCCGCGCGCGCAATCGCCAAACACCTGGACGCGCCCACCGCCGCCAACCTGCGCCGAGATTACGATGCACCCTGGTGGCGCGCCTACCGATCCACTTATCTCTTCCTCCAGTTCCTCCAGCGCATCAGCTACAACTCCGACCTGCAACGCGAGATCTTCGCCGCCATGTGCGACGACCCCGACGTGCAGCGCCTGACCTTCGACAGTTACCTGAACAAACGGATTGTGCCTGTGCCCTGGTTGGTGCAGTTGGGCATCACCAAACACTGGCTGGAGACCGCGCTGCGCGAATGGCAGCAGTTACGCCGCAAGCAAGTTGTCCATAGCCCAGCATAAGGCAGCGCGCTGCCTGGGGCAGTGCGCAACCCTGCGCGCCTGACGGAATGCGCAGCATCCTTGACCACGTCGCCGTTAGCGCAGCCGTGATATGAGGAGTGAATGAGAACC
>DAOTYZ010000266.1:0-10625 GCA_034434555.1 Candidatus Roseilinea sp. | reverse complement strand
CCGGTCTGCGTCCGGCCCATCTTCGGCGCAATCGCTGCCGCCGAGCACGTGACGCTCCAGATATTGGCCGTCCTGCGTCGAGCAATGCCCTTACAGCCCGTGTTGTGGATGCCGCCGGAGCGCTTCTCGCCGGCTGGCCCGCGCCGCACGGACGAGGACGTGTTCGCCTTTAACTGGAGCGGGGAACGGCGGATCGGCCTGGTTTATGGCAAGACCATCGGCATCCTGGGCTTCGGCGAGATCGGCGCGGAGCTGGCGCGCCGGCTGCGGGCATGGGGATGCCGCTTGCTTTACAGCAAGCGCCACCCACTGCCGCCGCAGGTCGAGGCAGCGCTTGGCCTCGCCTATTGCGAGGCCGAATCTCTGCTGCGCGAGAGCGACATCGTGGTCTGTCTGCTGCCCTACACCCGCGAAACGGATCGCTGGCTGGATGCCAGGCGCATCGCACTGATGAGACCAGGGGCCTGGCTGGTGCACGCCGGCAGCGGCAGCGTGGTGGACGAACGCGCCGCCGCCGACGCCCTCCGCACCGGCCATCTCGCCGGCGCATCCTTCGACACATACGAATGGGAACCGATCACCTCGGATAACCCGCTGTCGGCGCTAGCCCGCGACCATCCCGATAGCAACCTCTTCTTGACGCCGCACGTCGGCAGTTGTCACGACGGGGCAACGAACGAATTGGCTGCTCTCTATGAGAACGTCTGCCGTGCGCTGCGCGGCGAACCGCTGGAGGGGCGGGTCGCTTGAGCCATTTGCGCGGATGCAGCTAATCAATACAATAGCGCTATGTGCACCGTGTGCAGGCTGAACGCTAGACTTTTGCCAATGGCTGGTCTATTCGCCGTTTCACCGCCCTACCAATGATCGACTTCTCGCAAGCACTGCAGCACCCCACCGAAGATCGAGACTGGCCGATCAAGATTTTGATTGGCGCGCTGATCAGCCTTGTGCCGATACTGAACTTCGCCCTGACCGGTTTCCTCGTCGAGCATCTTCAGAACAGCGCTGCTGGCAGCCCCACTCCTCTGCCCAACTGGGACAAGCTGGGGCGGAAGACGCTGACCGGCCTAAAGATTTTGGTCATCCAAATCGTCTTCGCCCTGCCCATCCTTGTGCCAAGCTGCGCGCTGCTGGCCTTCGTCACTCAGCAGGCAGCCGCGCAGTCGGGCGAATCGCTGCCGCAGCACGTCCTGGCCGGCGCAGGCATCATCGGCCTGGCGCTGGCCTGCTTCGCGCTGATCTACGGGCTGTTCCTGACCTATCTATTCCCTGCGATCCTCATCCAGTTCACCAAGACGCAGCAGATTGGCCCCTGCTTGCGCATCGGCAAGCTGCTGAGCATCGCGCGCGTTAACACCGGCGACTACCTGCTCATCATTGTGATGGTGATCGCCATTTCGTCGGCTGTAGGAGTTGCTGCAACCGCCCTGAGCTTCATCCCTTGTCTCGGCACTGTGCTTGTGCTGGTGCTCGCACCGTTGGCAGCGCCATACATCGGGCTGGTGCTGGCCAACATGACCGGCCAATACGTGCATACCAACAACATTATTTAGGTAAACCACCTGGTCTTAACATCGTCCAGGTAGGGTTGCTTATCTAGACCCAAACAAGGAGAGTTCTCAACCATGGTCAACAGGCTGATCGGCATCGTCACGTTCAAGGCGCCCGTCTATCGCGAAGTCGCGCACGACCCAGCAGCGTTGACGCCGGCGGGCGTCATCGTCGTCATCGTCACAGTCCTGATCGCGCTGGTCAACGTACTACTGGGGATTAACCCGCTAGGCGTACTTGCTATCGCCGCCAGTTCACTCACTACTGTCCTCGTGAGCTGGTTGCTCGCAAGCTGGCTCACCGCCCTCATCGCCAACAAGCTTTTCGGCGGCCAGAGCAGCACATCAGAGCTGCTGCGCATCTTCGGCCATGCATACGTCTTCCAGGTGTTGATCATCATTCCTTTCATCGGGGCAATCGCTGCCTTTGTCCTTTCCATCATCGCCACCGTGCTGGCGATCCGCGAATCCGCCGGCTTTGACACGCAGAAGGCTGTCCTGACCGCGATCATCTCAGGCGTGATCCTCTTTGTGCTTAGCCTTGTTGTCGCCTCGGTCGTGGGCAGCGTGTTCGGCGCCGCGCTGTTCGGCGGTTAGCTGAGACGCACCCTCTCGCACAACGAACTGCCCCTGGCAAAGCGCGCATTTGCCAGGGGCTTATTTGCCTGCATAGCCGGCTGAGCAGGCTAAATGAACTGATGGCTATCGGGCTGGAGCACCAGTTCGTTGAGCACGCTGCCCGCCGGCGCCTGGAGCGCGGACACGATCGCCTGCGCGGCGTCCTCGACGCTCAACATCTTGTCGCGCTGCACCTTCATCTCGATGGCATCCCAAAAGGGCGAGTTGACGCCGCCGAGGTAGAGCAGCGAGATGCCGATGCCGCTGCGCTGCCATTCGGTGGCCATCGCCTTAAGCGCGCCCACCGCCCCCCACTTGCTGGCGCTGTAGGCGGCGCTGCCGCGCATGACATAGCGGCCCATCGTGCCGACCGGTGTGACGATGCGCCCGCCGCCGGTCTTGAGCATCGCCGCGCCGACGGCCTGGGAGACCAGGATCACCCCCTTGGTGTTCACCGCGTAGGTGCGGTCAATGTCCTCTTCGGTCAATTGCTCGATCGGGCGGATCACGCCCACGCCGGCGCAGTTGACCAAGCCATCAATGCGCCCGAAGGTCGCGAGCACCTCGCTGACCAGGTCGGCCACTTGGTCTTTTTGCGTGACGTCGGTAGGCACGGCGATCGCCTGCGCCCCCAGTTGCCTGGCTTGGTCGGCCACAGCCGAGAGCGCGGCGTAGTTGCGCGCCGCAAGGCCCAACTTGGCGCCCAACTTTGCGAGAGCCAGCGCCGTCGCGCGGCCAATGCCGCTGCTGGCGCCGGTGATGATGATCACTTTGTCCTTTAACATCTCGGATTCCTTTTTCAGCTACGTTGCCTCCAGCCAACGCCGGGTGGCTTTGGCGCGCGCGGCAAACATCGCCCTTAGGACGATGCGGCCGAAGAGCGCGTCGAGCAACTCGCCGAGCGGGCCGAACGGCAACGCGTAGTCCAATCGGTCTATCACACGGGTATGCTGATCGTCCACCGCCTCGAAGGCGTGAGTGTGCCGCCAGCGCTTGAAGGGGCCTTCGTCGCCGATCTGCTCATCCGTGAAGTAATGCGGCGGCACGCGCTCGATGAGCTGGACGTTCCACGGCCGGCGCAGCGGGCCGACCTGCATGGTCATCAGGATGCGGCTGCCTGGGTTGAGCGGACGGTCCACGTGATGCACGCGCATTTGCACCGGCCCGGTCATCACCTTCGGCAGTGCCAGCGGATTATCGTGAAAGGCCCACACCCGCTCCAGGGGCGCGCGGACGACGAAAGCGTATTCAAAGCGGCCCATCAGCGGTATTCCAGCCGGCCCAGCGTGCGCGCCACGAACTTGCCGAACGTCATCTCGCGCACGTAAGCGATGCCCTCGCGCAGCTTGATCGGCTGGATGCCGAACACCGAGGTGATCGCGTTGTCGGTCGCCACGTTGTCCACGCCCAACTGCGCCAGCAGGCTGGGCGTGACCGGCGGCTTGGGCAAGGTGGCGTCCATGATGGCAACCGCCGGCCTGAGCAAGGCGACTGGCATGTAGAGCTTGACGCGCTTGACCTGAAGCTCATCGAGGATCGCGTCAATGATGCCCTCCAGGGCGATCACCTCGCTGCCGCAGATCTGCAAACGGCGGTTGAGGACCTCTGGACGATACAGTGAGTCCACGACGCAAGCGGCCACGTCCTGCACGGCGATTGGTTGAAACCTGGTCTTGCCGTCGCCGGGGACGATCATGAAGGGCGGCAATTTGGCCAGGCCGGCCAGCGTGTTGAGGAACTCATCGCCGGGGCCGAAGATCACCGATGCCTCGAGGATCGTGTAGGGGATGCCGCTGGCCATGATGGCCTCCACGCCCCGCCCCTGGGTGTAAGCCAGCGGGAAGGGACGCTTTGGGTCGGCGCCCAGCCCGACCACGGTGATGATGTGCTCGACGCCGGCGCGCTTGGCCGCCTCGACGACGTTGACCGTCCCTTGTGCGTTCACCCGCTCCATGGTGACCTGCCCGCGATCTCGGTTGACCGCGGCAAGGTGGATCACCTTTTTGACGCCTTCCATGGCTTTCGCCAGAGAGGCGGGATCGGTGACGTCGCCGATGGCGACCTCCGCGCTAAAGGCGCGCAACTTATCCGCGCGTTGCGGGTTGCGCACCAGGGCGCGAATCGGCCAAGGCAGGCGATCGGGGGACTGCGCCTTCAGCGCGCTCAATCGCTGAAGCGTGTGTTGTGCGACGTAGCCACTTGCACCGGTGATGAGGATCATGTGTGTTTCTCCAATGGTCGTAATGCTCAACGCGCTGGCGTTAACCCTGCGCTGGTAAGCGAGTTCGCAGCACGCCTAAGCATAGCTATCTATATGAGATAGCGGTGAGTTACTGCGCGGCGCTCAGCCGGGGATTTAAGACTCGGTAGGTGCAGAGCACGCGCGGCGCAAAGCACGCAGGTACGGCACGAGCGCGGCGTATTGCACCGGCGGCAGCCCCACTTCAGCAGCCTGGTCCAGGGCTGCAACTACTTGCTCTAGCGCTTCCACTGCGATGCCATCAGGCGGGAGCGCATCCCAGGCCCAGTTGTCCAGCTCGGCCAGTGCATCGGGCAGGTCGAAGCGCAAGGCGGCTTCGACACAGCGAGATACATACTCACAAGCCTCGACCAGGCGAGCATGGGTCAACGATCGGTCCGCATAGTCCTGCAGCAAGCGCGCCGCGCCGGCGATCACCTGGGGCATCTGGCTACGCAAGTCGGCGAGCCAGGCATGACCATTTGCGGTCGGCGCCGCTTGCAACGCCTCATCAGGCGCGAGCAGGCGCGGCTCGGCGAGCAAGCGCGCGATCTGCTCAGCGGCGGACTGCGCGTCTTCGCCGACGTAGGTGGCGGGCACGCGCTGCCGCAGCGCCGGCAGGCGATTGAAGACGCGCCCGCCGAAGACGACGCGCACGCCATGCTGAGCGACATAGGGCTGGATGGACTCGACGAGGTCGAGCAGGTTGGCCGCAGCGATCAGTTGGCTGGCCGAGAGCAACACCAGATCAGGGTGTGCCTTCTCCAACATCCCGCGCAGGCGGGCCAGGCCGATGTTCTGGCCCAAGTAGATAACCTCGTAGCCGCGCCGGCGCAGGAACAGCGAGACGATCAAGAGGCCGAGTTCGTGATATTCCCCAGGCGCACACGCGCTGACAATGCGCCCGGCTCGGCTGGCCGGCGGCACAACGGTCATCAACGTCGAGAGCCGGCGGCGCAGCAGGCTGGTTGCGAAGTGCTCGACGCTGATGGTGATCTCGCCCATGTGCCATCGCTTGCCCAGCGCCACCATCACCGGCTGGATTAGGTTCAAGCAAACATCCTCGATGGAGAAGAGCGCGAACGCCTCGTTCAGGACGCGATCCGCGCGCGCCTCGTCAAACTCAACCGCCGCAGCGATGAAGTCCTCGCGCAGGCGGTCATACGAAGCAGGCGCTGGCGGCTCCGCCGGCGGTTTGTCCGCCGTCTGGGACAGCAGCGAGTGCAATAGACGTGCTGCCTGGCCAATGCTCATCCCGGCTTCGATCTTCGCCTTCAACCAGCGGATGATGGCTACGTCGCGTTCGGAATACAGCCGATAGCCGCTCTCCGTGCGCGGCGGCGAGGGCACGCCGTAGCGGCGCTCCCAGGCGCGCAACGCATCTGCCGAGACGCCCGTTTGGCGCGCCACGGCTTTGACGTTGTATACCGGCTCGTCGCTGTAGTGGTCGAACATCCTTGTCGGGTTAATCTAACCCTTTGTCCAACGTTTGTCAATGATAGCGGCAGCCGGTCAGCGAACTTTCAGCCAAGGGGAGGAGCGCGTTCAGGCCATCGGCGAGATCACGCCGGCGCAGACCCGCAGGAACACCGCTTGGGTGAGCAAGGCCTGATCCAGGCGCTGCAGGTCGGTCGTGGTGATGATGACCTGATTCGCGCGCTCGATGAAGCGCAAAAGGCAGCGCCGGCGGTAGGCGTCCAGCTCGGCCAGCACCTCATCTAGAAGCAGCACGGGGTCTTCGCCGGTGTGTTCGCGCATCCACTGCGCTTGGGCCAGTTTGAGGGCCAGCACGGCCGTGCGCTGCTGACCGCGAGAGCCATACTCACCTAGGTCCAGGCCGTTGGCAAGGAAGCGCAGCTCGTCGCGGTGCGGGCCGACGAGGGTCATGCCACGGGCGATCTCCTCGCGGCGGCGCTCGGCCAGCGTGCGGCGGAAGGCCGCAAGCAGGTCATCATAGGCCACGCCGGCGGGCAGCGCCGCGTCGTCCAGGCCGATCTGATAGGAAGTGTTCAGCGCTGCCGGGCGGAGCGGGTCAAAATTGGGCTGATAGACGATCTCAAGATATTCTCGACCGTTAGATAGCTCACGGTGAATGGGCGCTGCCAGCCGCGCAAGCGCTGAGACCGCGCGACGGCGGCGCAGGGCGACCTCCACCCCCGCCGGCACCAACTGATCATCCCAGAGCGCCAGCTCGTCCGGGTCGAGCGGGCGTTCCTGGGCCTGCTTGAGCAGCGCGTTGCGGTTGGCCAGGGCGCGGGCGTAGCGCTCCAGGGCACGAACGTAGTCGGCATCGAGTTGCGAGAGGGCTGCGTCGAGGAAGGCGCGGCGCAACGCGGGCGGGCCGGCCACCAACTCCACGTCGGCTGGAAAGAAGAGGACCACGTTGAGCTGACCAACCAGGTCTATCGCCCGCTTGGGCAGGCCGTCCACGCGGATCTCCTTGCGCAGCCGGCCCGACGCCATGGATTGCATCCCGATCTCGATCAGGCGCAGGCCCGCATTGCTCTGGATCAGCGCCTTGAGCACGGCAAATGGATAGAGGCCTTCCTCCTCCGCGCCCCAACGAATCACCTGCCGGTCCACGGGCGTATGTAGCGCGTGCGAGGTGGCGAGGAAGTAGATCGCCTCCAGCAGCGAGGTCTTGCCCTGGGCATTGTCGCCCTGGATGACCACCAGCCCGCGCGACAGGTCAAGCTCCAAACGAGCATACAGCCGAAAGTTGGTCAGCGAGAGGTGGCGGATGAACATCTAGACAAACTCCACCGGCACTTGCCCGCTGCGGTGATCGATTGGTCGCTCAAGCAGGAGGTCATGCGGGCGGTCGGCGGCCAGGGTCACCGAGCCGTCACGGTCGGCGATTCGCGCGGGATAAGTACCCGGCGCCGGCAGCCATTGGCGCTCGTCCGCGCGCAACACCTGCGCACTGTGCGGATAAGCCGCGACGCGAAACGGCCGGCCCAGGCACTGGTTGGCGTCGCGCAGGTCGCCGCGCGCCAGCGCCTTGCGGATGCGCGTGCTGGAGATGACGCCATCACCTAGGCTGAGCTTGTCCATCACGTTGACGGCGAAGCCCAGCTCCCTGCCCTGCGCAGTGAGATAAGCCACATTGCCCTGCCGGCGATGCCCCAGGGCAAAATCCGGGCCCACCCATAGGCTGAGCGGGCGCAGGCTCGCCACCATCTGGTGCACAAACGCCGAGGCCGTCATCTGCATCATCTGCGCAGTGAAAGCGAGGGTGATCAGGATATCCACGCCCAGCGCAGCGATCTGAGCAGCTTTTTCCTCAGGCAGCGTGAGATAGCGCGCCGGCGCTTTGCCCAACACCACCCGTGGGTGGGGAAAGAAAGTGATGACGGCGGCGCGCGCTTGGCGTGCACGCGCCTCGGCAACGACGGCGCGGATCAGGCGCTGGTGGCCTAGATGGACACCATCGAACGCGCCGATGGTGCAAACAGTTGGGACGGGGTCACGAACTTCATCAAACGACTGAAAGCGTTGCATCGAGGATTTTGATCGGCTTGAGCATCACCCCATCCCAACTGGCGATGGCGAAGAAGTTGCCCTGCGCATCATACACGCGCACCTTCGCTGCTGGCTGGTCGAGCAAGCCGGGCGAGGCAACACGCTGCCCTTGCTTCAGCCGTCTGGCCGTTGATTCGTCGAGCGTTGCTGCCGGCCAATCAGCCAGGGCGCGATCCATCGGCAACAGCAAGCGCGCAGCCTGCCCGTTACGCCCGGCCTCTTCAAGCGCTGGCAGCGTCACGGCGTCGGCTAGGCTGAACGCGCCGGCTTGCGTGCGGCGCAGGCTGGCCACGTGCGCGCCACAGCCCAGCACCTCACCCATATCGCGGGCCAGCGCACGGATGTATGTGCCGGCGCTACAGCGGACGGAGAACGCAAGCCAGGCGCCAGGTGGCGCGCCTTCGGCAAACGCCAGCCGCAGCACATCAATCCGCACCCGTCGGGGTTCGAGCGCTACAGGCTGGCCGCGGCGGGCCAGGGCATAAGCCCGCTGGCCGTCCTTCTGGATGGCGCTGAACTGCGGTGGCACCTGCGCGATCTCGCCCGTGAAGCGCGCCTCGAGCGCGCGCAGGTCCTGGGGCGTCAGCGCCGGCACAGGCCGGACGTCAATTACTTGGCCCTCAGCGTCGTCGGTGTCGGTGCGCTCGCCGAGCTTGATCAAGCCTTCGTAGGCTTTGTCTTCCCCAAGCAGGTATTCGCTCAGTCGGGTGGCGTGACCAACGCATAAGACCAGCACGCCAGTGGCCAGAGGGTCGAGCGTGCCGGCGTGGCCGATGTGCTTCTCGCGCAGCGCGCGGCGAGCGCGCGCCACCACGTCGTGCGAGGACATGCCGCTCGGCTTATCCAGAACCAGCAGACCGTTCATCTTGGCTCGCTCAGCGGCGGCGGCGCGGGCCGGCCTTCTTGGGCTGCTTGATCACATACGTCGTCGCCGTCGGCTCTGGTTCGTCAGCCCCTTGAGCGCGCAGACGACGGATCTTCTCCCACTCCGGCGTCTGAGCGTCTATGTCGTTGAGCAACTGGCGCAGCTCTAGAATCTGGTCGCGCAGCATGGCGGCTTTCTCGAACTCCAATTCCTTAGCCGCCTGGTACATCTGCTGTTCCAGCTCGGCCAACAGGCGCTTTTGTTCGGTCTTTGGCAAGTCGGCCAGCCGCAGTGATGTGGCCTTCTTCTCGCCGTCGCGCGCCTTGGCATAACCGGCCTTCTCCTCAGCCACGCGCACGCGGTCGGTGAGGTCGCGCACGGCTTTGTAGATGGACTGTGGCTGAATGCCGTGGGCCTGGTTATAGGCGATCTGCTTGGCGCGCCGGCGCTCGGTCTCCTCAATCGCCGCGCGCATTGATTCGGTGATCGTATCGGCATACATGATCACCTTGCCATTGACGTGGCGCGCGGCGCGCCCGATCATCTGAATGAGCGAGGTCGTGCTGCGCAAGAAACCTTCCTTGTCCGCATCCAGGATGGCCACCAGCGATACCTCTGGCAGGTCCAGCCCCTCGCGGAGCAGGTTGATGCCGACGACGACGTCGTATTCGCCCAAACGCAGGTCGCGCAGGATCTCCACGCGCTCCACGGTCTCGACCTCGCTATGTAGGTATTGGACTTTGATGCCGATCTCCTGAAGGTAACGGGTAAGGTCCTCCGCCATGCGCTTGGTGAGGGTGGTGACCAGGGTGCGCTCGCCGCGCGCGATGCGTTGGCGAATCTCACCGATCAAATCATCCACCTGGCCTTTGACCGGTCGCACCTCAATTTCCGGATCCACAATTCCGGTGGGACGGATCACCAAATCAACCACGACTGCGCTGTGCTGCAGCTCGAAGGGGCCGGGCGTGGCGCTGACAAAGATCACTTGGCGATAGCGCTGCTCGAACTCCTCGAACTTGAGCGGGCGGTTATCCAGGGCGCTCGGCAGGCGAAAGCCATAGTCCACCAGCACCTGTTTGCGCTCGCGGTCGCCGTTGTACATCCCCCGAATCTGGGGAATGGTGATGTGGCTCTCATCTATGACGAGCAAAAAGTCGTCTGGGAAGTAATCCAGGAGGGTGAAGGGCGGTGTGCCGGGTGGCCGGCCATCCAGGAGACGAGAGTAGTTCTCGATGCCGGTGGTGAAACCCACCTCGCGCAGCATCTCGATGTCATAGCGTGTGCGCTGTTCGATGCGCTGTGCTTCGAGGTATTTCTCCTGCGACTTGAAGAAGGCAATCCGCTCCTCTAACTCCTGCTCGATCTCGCGGATAGCGCGCTGGAGCTTCTCCTGCGGGGTAATGTAGTGCTTGGCCGGATAGATCTCGACCTCGTCCATCTCGGCCAGGATCTCGCCGGTAAGCGTGTCAATCTCGGTGATGCGCTCCACCTCGTCGCCGAAGAACTCGATGCGATAGGCGGTCTCGGCGTAGGCCGGCTGGACTTCGAGCGTATCGCCGCGCACGCGAAAGCGCCCGCGCAGCAAGCTGGCGTCGTTGCGCTCGTATTGAATCGCCACCAGCATGCGCAGCACCACGTCCCGCCGGCGCACCTCGCCCTTAGCCAACTTGACCACGAAGCGCCCATAGTCTTCGGGGTTGCCCACGCCGTAGATGCAGGAGACTGAGGCGACGATGATCACATCGCGCCGGCTGAGCAGCGAGCTGGTCGCGGCCAGGCGCAGGCGGTCAATCTCATCGTTGATCGAGGCGTCTTTCTCTATGTA
>DAOTYZ010000265.1:0-2957 GCA_034434555.1 Candidatus Roseilinea sp. | reverse complement strand
GAACTGGTGGGATCGCACGGCGGTTTGGGCGGCGAACAAACCCATGCCTTCATCCTATACCCAGGCGCAAGATCGCTCGATGGGCATTCGATTACCAACACCACAGCGCTCTATCATGTGCTGGACGCATGGGCCAGGCCACTTGACAAGCCGGCGACAAGCGCTACATTACACGACATCAGGAGGACAAGCGATGGCAGCCACCAAAGCGACGAAGAAACCAGCAGTCAAGAAACCAACCAGCAAGAAGAAGACCAGCAACAAGTCAACGCCGGCTAAGAAGACCACGACCAAGAAGTCCGCCACCAAGAAGGCCACAACCAAGCGCACAACGACTCGTCCACGCAAGCCAGCATCTCCTCCGCCGCCCGAAAGCACGCCCGAATTGGAGGTCGTCCCTGAGCCAGAGCCTGTAGGCTAGGCCAAGCTTTCACAAATGTGAAAGGGAATCTGTGATATAGTTAGGGCTGTTGTGCTGAAGAGGTTGTCATTCTGAGAAGTCTGCTGCTCAGGAGTGGAAAACCCTCCCACCCCCCTCCCCCCTCGCCGACACTCCTGACACGGGCTTCTCAGAATGACAACCTCTTTGTTTATCTCCAAACAAGTGAGCCGTCCTATACTTCCGCCTGTCTGGTTCCTTAACTCGACCTGATGCTCATATCGCTGATAGGGATGCGTTAAACCCAGGGTGGGCGAAAGCAAAGCCTTCGCCCACTCTCTAGCTCACAAGCGGCTGCTCCCGTTGTTGGTTAACGCATGAAGCAGGCGCAGGGGAAGCAGTCGAGCAGCGCTGACGTTCGACATCGCTATACCACTATGTCCGCACAAAGCAACGCCCTGACAGGCGAGAAAGTCCCCCTGCGCAGCAAGCTGGCCTTTGGCGCGGGCGACGTCGGGCCGGCGGTGGCCACGGCGATCATGAGCTTCTTCCTCCTCTACTTCTTCACCGACGTGGCGCGCCTGCCGCCGGCGCTGGCCAGCGTGATCCTGTTGGTCACCAAGATCTGGGACGCGATCAACGATCCGCTGATCGGGCTGCTCTCCGATCGGGTGAACACGCGCTGGGGCCGGCGGCGGCCGTGGTTTCTCTTCGGCGCGCTGCCGTTTGGCCTGGCCTTCCTCCTGCTCTTTCAAGTGCCTCAGCTCAGCGAGAGCGGCAAGTTCGTCTATTACCTGGTTGTGTCGTTGCTGCTGGACACCATGTTCACGGTCGTCAACGTGCCATACACTGCGCTGACGCCAGAGCTGAGCCGCGATTACGACGAGCGCACCAGCCTGAACTCGTACCGTTTCGCCTTCAGCATCGCCGGCGGCCTGGTCGCGGCAGTGGTGCACCCGATCATCGTGGACGCTGTGGCCGCCGGCAGCGACGTGCAGACCGGCTACGCCGTCTCGGCCCTCATCTGGGCGGTCGTCTGCACCGTCCCATTCTTCTTTGCCTTCTGGGGGACATACGAGCGCCACACGCCGGAGGAGGCCAAAGCGCTGCCGTTCATAGAAAGCGTCAAATGGACCTTTCGCAATCGCGCCTTTCGCTATGCCACAGGCATTTATTTGCTTTCGTGGCTGGTGGTGCAAACGGTGAGCACGCTGATCGTGTATTACCTGACGTATTGGCTGCGCCGGCCAGAGATCACACCGCTGGTGCTGCTGGGTGTCCAGGGCAGCGCGATGATCTGGCTGTTCATCTGGAGCGCGGTAAGCCGGCGGCTGGGCAAACGCGAGGTGTACTTTATCGGCATGACGGCCTGGATCATCACCTCGCTGGCCTTGTTCATCGTGCAACCGGACTGGCCGACGTGGAGCGTCGTCGCGCTGGCTGCGCTGGCCGGCGTGGGTGTCGCAGTGGCCTACCTGGTGCCGTGGGCCATGCTGCCAGACGTGATCGAGCTGGACGAGCTGGAGACCGGTCGCCGGCGCGAGGGGGCGTTCTACGGCCTGTTTGTGCTCTTGCAGAAGCTGGGGCTGGCGCTGGGTCTGTTCGTCGTCGGCCAGGTGCTCAGCCTGACGGGATATATCACCCCGCCGGCAGGGGCAAGCGCGCCAATCGAACAACCACAGAGCGCGCTGCTGGCGATCCGCGTGATGATGGGGCCGGCGGCGGCGCTGGTGCTGGCGGCGGGCATGGCCCTGGTGGCGCGCTTTCCCATCACCAGGGCCAGCCACGAGCGCACGCTGCGCGAGCTGGCGCGCCGAGGACACGCTCAGACGATATAAGCCAAGCCCACAGCGCCAGGCCCAGCATGGGTGGCGATGGTCGGGCCAACTTCTAGGATCACCGGCGACTGAATGCCAAGCTGGGCGCTGATCTCGCCAGCTACATCGGCGGCCAGTTGCGGCGCAGCCGCGTGGAGGAAGAACACCTTCGGTTCTTTAGAGGCTTGCAGGTCGCGCAGCGCGATCTCTTTCAGCCGCGCCACGGCTTTGCCAAAGGTGCGCACCCGCTCCAACGGCTCCACCCGCCCATCCTGGATGGTGAGGATGGGCTTCATCTGTAGCACATTGCCAATCAACGCCTGCGCCCCGCCGATGCGCCCGCCGCGGCGGAGGTTCTCTAACGTCTCGAGGACAAAGTGCAGACGGGTGCGCGGGATGAGCGACTCGACGTGTGCTTTGACCTCGGCAGGGCGCGCGCCGGCTTTGGCCATCCGCGCGCCCTCGGCCACCAACAAGGCCATGCCAGCGCTTACCATGCGCGTGTCCACCAGCGTGATCGCCGGGTCGCCGCCCATGAGTTTCATCGCTGCTTCGGCACTGGCATACGTGCCGCTCAGATCGCGCGAGATGTGAATTGAGATCACCTCACCGCCTTTGAAGCGCTGGTAGATCTCCTCAAAGTCGCCCACCGAGGGCTGCGACGTTTTGGGGAAGTTCGGATCAGTCTTTAACAGACGATAGAACTCATCAATCGGCAGCTCGGTGCTGCGAAAACTCCTCTCACCGAAGAGCACGTAGGT
>DAOTYZ010000264.1:0-2004 GCA_034434555.1 Candidatus Roseilinea sp. | reverse complement strand
TCCAACGCGCGCTGCGCCTGCTCCAATTGGGCGATCAGCCGGCCGCGCTCGGCGCTGGCGCGCGTGGCGTGATAGATGAACAGGTGGGTCACCGCGATGCCGGCCACCGTGCCGGCGGCAGGGATGAGCGCACTCGCAGGAATTCGCCGTACGTCCCAGCCGGCGCTGTGGACGAGCAAGGCGCACACCACCGTTGCGACCACCACAGTCGCCGGCAGCGGCGTCAACAACCCGAGCGCCTGGCCCAGGAACATCAGGACGTAGTTGGCGACCTGCGGAAAGAGCTGGACGTGCACCCCCCAGGCCGCCAGGCCAACGCCGAAGTAGATGGCGTGCTGCCAGAGCGGCAGCGGCCAGTCTTTGACGAAGACGTAGAGACGAACGTACGTGCCGGCCTGGATCAGCACCAGGCCCAGCGCGAGCAGCGTTTGCCACAGCGGGCCGTCGCGGCCCAGCCAAACGACCCTCGCGCCCAGGGCGGCATAGACCAGCAAGGTGACGGCGTGCCAGAAATTGACGTAGGCGAAATAGGCCCGCGGCGAGACCGGC
This sequence comes from Candidatus Roseilinea sp., assembly GCA_034434555.1. Lineage (GTDB taxonomy): Bacteria > Chloroflexota > Anaerolineae > J036 > Brachytrichaceae > JAAFGM01. The sequence continues at coordinate 1,455 of DAOTYZ010000264.1, read as the reverse complement.
AGATACCAATCGTGCGGCTCAGGTCGCGCCGCATCACTCGCTGGTGACTCCGGCGCGACCTTAAGCCTGCGCTGTGCGATGCGCATGTTCAAGAGGAGTGTATCAACTTACGGTGCCGGCTGCCAGCGGAAGAAGCGCGCTGCTAAGGCCGCCGCGCCGCCGGTGTAGGCCAGCATGACCAAGGCGTGCAGCGCCGGCGAGACGTCGAGCGCCTGGTTGAGCAACGACCAGCGCGTCAGCTCACCGATGGCGTAGGCGGGCATGAAGCGCGCGATGCGCTGTAGCCAGTCGGGGATCATGTCGAAGGGGAGGATCAGGCCGGCGGTGAACATCTGCACGAAGAACAGCAGTTGGCCGATCGCCAACGCCACGCCGAAGCGCGGCGCGACGCTGCTGATCAACTGGCCGATGGCAACCGCGGTCACGCTGGCCAGCACAATCACAACCAGGCCGATCAACCATCCTGGCGCAGCGGCGAAAGACACCCCGAAGGCCAGCGCCGCGAAGCCGATCACCAGCCCGCTCTGCGCCAGGCACAAGGCCAGGTTCACCACCACGAATGCGGCGAACAGGACGAGGGTGGGCACGGGCGTGGCCTGGATGCGGCGCAGCGCGCCCTGCTCGCGCAGGGTGCTGATGAACGCGGCGCTGCCGATCAGCCCGAACGACAGGATGTTCAGCGCCACCACGCCGGGCGTCACCCACGTCATGTAGTCGTAGCCGCCCACGTTCGTCTCGCCGAACACCACGTAGTAGATGAGCAGCAAGAAGACCGGGAAGGCGAGGTTCCAAAACAACACTTGGCCATCGCGCAGATAAGAAAGGAAGAGCGATTGGGTGAGGATCAAAAACCGCTTCATGTCATGCCTCCGAAAGACCGAGCAGGAGGAGCGACTTACGATTGCGCCTGCAAGGGAGTGCCAACCAACTTCAAGTAAACGTCCTCCAGGTTGGGCTGGCGCACGCTGAAGTCAGCCACGCCACGGCCGTTGGTGGCCGCCAGCGCCGACAGGGCCTGGAGCGTGTGCTCCGGGTGAGCCGTCTCGACCTCCAGGTATTCGCCAGCGTAGCGCGCCGCGAATACGCCCTCCAACCGCTTCACTTGATCGAGCGGCGCATCGAGCCTCACCCTGAGCGTCGGGTGGAGGCTGGCGTGCGCGATCAGGCGGGCCGGCGTGTCGCAGGCCACGACGCGCCCGCGATCCAGGATCGCCACGCGCCCGCAGATCGTCTCGGCCTCCTCCATGCTGTGAGTGGTGATCAGCACGGTGCGCCCGCGCTGGCAAAAGGCGCGCACAATGTCCCAGATCGCGCGGCGGGCGGCCGGGTCGAGCGCCTCGGTCGGCTCGTCCAGCAGGGCGATCTGCGGGTCGTTCGCCATCGCCAGGGCCAGCGCCAGCCGCTGCTGCTGGCCGCCGCTCATCTGGCGGGCCAGCGCGTTCGCCTGCTCGGTCA
>DAOTYZ010000263.1:0-1780 GCA_034434555.1 Candidatus Roseilinea sp. | reverse complement strand
GCCTCGCTGGTGTGGATGTTCAGCCTGTCGCTGAACGCGGCGGCCTTCAACCCCGGCGATGACGTCGGCGCCTTCCTCACCGAGCGCTACCGCGAGATCCTGCCGCAGAGCGCGGTGCGGCGCGTCCTGCCGCCGTTTATGAACGGCTACGGCACAGTGCTTTTGGTGGGTGGGGCGATTTACTCGGCCATCCTCTTCTTCCGCAAGCAGATCATGCCCAACCGGGTGGTGGGCAACGTCTTCATCGCCATCGGTGGCATCATCCCGGCCTTCGGTGGATCGCTGGTCAAGCTGGCTGAGACCACGCCAGAGTTGACCGCGTTTGGCTCGACGCTCAAGTTCGCCGGCATCCTGTTGGGGGTGGTGCTGCTGTTCATCGGCTTCCAACTGGCGGTGCGCGAGGCACCGGCGGCTGTCCAACTTAAGCCGGCGGCGCAGAGGGGGGCTTAAGATGCGCGCCTTCCCTCGGCAGCTCCTTATCGGGGACGTGCTGGCGGCCGCCGCTTTTGTCGTCGTCGGCCAGATCTTTCACAACACGCTGGCGGCGCCGGATGCAGCGCAGCGCGCTATTCTCCAAATCGCCAGCATCGGCGCGCCTTTCGCGCTGCTGGCTTGGGCGTTGGGCGCTTATCCGGCGTGCGCGCCGGTGACGCGGGCCGATGCCGGGCTGTTCCTTTGGCGTTCGCTGTTGGCTTGGCTGTTCGCTGTGCCGGCCGGGTTGTTCCTGCGCGCCTGGTTGCTCGGCCAGCCCACCGTCCTGATGGCCTTTGTCGGGCCGGCGCTGGCATCCAGTGCCCCCTTTGTCTTAGGTTGGCGATTGATCTACGCGCTCAGCGCAGCGCTCGCGCATGGCGGCAAAGTTGAACGCTCCCGTCGTTACAATTCGCGCCATGAACGCGCAAGCACAGGTGCTGCTTGAGTTGATCCGCACCCGCAGATCGTATGCTCTGCCGGCGCTACGGCCCGACCCGATTCCGCAGGAACACGTCAGGCTGATGTTGGAGGCGGCCAACTGGTCGCCTTCGCACGGCCTAACCGAGCCATGGCGCTTCACGGTATTCGCCGGCGAGCAGCGCGCGGCACTCGGCGAGCGCTTCGCCGAGGCTTATCGCCTGCTCACGCCGCCGGAGAAATACGACCCCGCGGCTGAGGAAGCCCAGCGCCGCCGGCCCTTGGGCGCCTCGGTCTGGATCAGCATCGGCATGTTGCGCACCGGCCAGGACAAGATGCCGGAGTGGGAGGACCTGGCCTCGGTGGCGATCGCCGTCCAGCACATCCACTTGGTGGCGCACAGCCTAGGCTATGCCGGCAAATGGGTGAGCGGCGAGATCGTGCGCCATGATTGCGTGCGCGACTTCGTCGGCCTCACCCCGCCGTCAAAGCTGCTGGGGTTCTTCTTTTTGGGCTGGCCGGCCGATGGCGTTTCACCGCCGGCCCAGCGCTCACCGATCGAGGACAAGGTGTCTTGGCGCTGGTGAGCGCAAAGTGGTGAGCACCCACCCAACAGCACACGATTTAACCACACGCGGAGCGAGCGACTTGGTCAACTCGACCACGCAGCACCTGTCGTGAAACGATTCGATCAGTTGGGTGATTTGCGCTTCGGTAAAGTTCGCACGTCGCAACAAATTGACGCACACTTCGTTGAACACTGACGACAGCCTCGCTCTCACGAATCAGCGCGCGTGCGGTCACAGACTTGGTCGTATCGTCTGTCTCGATAAAAGCATACTTAGTGTCAATGAAGCAGTTGGTGACTTGATTATCTGGCATAAATTTC
>DAOTYZ010000262.1:0-7008 GCA_034434555.1 Candidatus Roseilinea sp. | reverse complement strand
ACTGGACTGGCTTCTACTTCATGCGCCGCAGGGCCAGCCGCGCCGCATGGTAGCCGCACATGCCATGCACGCCGCCGCCGGGCGGCGTGGACGATGAGCACAAGTACAAGCCAGGCAGCGGCGTGGCATAGGGCGGCCAATACAGCGCAGGGCGCGTGTAAAGCTGCCGCCAGTCCTGGACACCACCGTTGAAGTCGCCGCCGATGTAATTGAGGTTGTAGCGCTCCAGCGCGGCGGTGTGCATGACGTGGCGGGCCAGGATGCGCTCGCGGAAGCCGGGCGCGAAGCGCTCGATCTGCGCCTCGACCTGGGCGGTCATGTCCACCGTCGAGCCGTTGGGGACGTGGCAATAGGCCCAGCAGGTATGCCCGCCCGCCGGCGCGCGGCTGGGGTCGAAGCGGGTGTGCTGGACGAGCAACACGAAGGGCCGCTCCGGATGTCGCCCCCGCCACACCTCTCGCTCGCCGGCGGCGATCTCCTCCAGCGTCCCACCAAGATGGACGGTGGCAGCCTGCGCGCACTCAGGCGCGCGCCACGGGATCGGGCCGTCCAGGGCATAGTCGAGCTTGAACGCGCCGGGGCCATAGCGATACGCCGCCAACTGGCGGCGATAGCCCGCCGGCAAGTGATCGCCGGCCAGCCGAAGCACCTGCCGGGGGGTGAGGTCGAGGAGCACGGCGCGGGCCGGCGGCAGCTCGCGCAGCGCGCGCACCTCCCAGCCGGTGACGATCTCGCCGCCCAGCCGGCGAAGGACATCTGCGAGCGCATCGGTGATGCGCCCCGCGCCGCCTTCTGGCATCGGCCAGCCGACGGCATGCGCGCAGGCGCCCAGCACCAGCCCGAAGGCCGCCGTGAGCAGCGCTTCGAGCGGCAGCGCGCTGTGGGCGGCCAGGCCGGCGAAGAGCGCGCGGGCGGCGGGTGTGCGAAAGCAACGCTCGGCCAGCGTCCGTGCCGGCCAGACCGCGCGCAGGCCGAAGCGCAGCAGGGGCAGCAAGTGGCGCGGCGGCAGAGGCAATGGGCCGAGCACGTCCTCGCTCAGCGCGGCCCACTGCGCGACTAACGGGCGCATCAGGCGGCGGTAGGCCGGCCCGTCCTCGCCCAGCTCCTCCGCCGTCTCGTCCAGGGAGCGGCTGACAACGACGGCGCGCCCGTCGTCCAGCGGGTGGGCAAGCGGGGCGATTGGGTGTATCCAGCGCAGGCCGTGTTCATCCAGCGATAGCGCGCGAAAGAACGGCGAAGACACCGCCAACGGCTGGATCGTCGCGCAGATGTCGTGGACGAAGCCGGGCAGGGTGAGCGCCGCGGAGCGACAGCCGCCGCCGACCGTCGGCGCAGCTTCGATCAGCAGGGTGGCGCAGCCGGCCTGGGCAAAGGTAATGGCCGCCGCCAGGCCGTTCGGCCCGCTGCCGACCACTACGGCGTCATAGCGGGTCACCGGACGCGGGATAAGCGACCACCGGCCCTTGCACGGAGACGGCCACCGGCGTGCCGGGCATCAGATCGGGTTGCGGGGGCGTGCGGACTTGGAGCATGAGCTGACCGTTGACGCGCACCCAGGCCGTTTGGTCATGGCCGTAGAAGGTGATCGTCTCGATGCGCGCCGGGCCGTCGGCTGTTGGCTTGAGCTTAAGCGCCTCCGGGCGGATCATGATCGTCACCCTGCCGTGGGCGGGAGCGGTCAACGGCAGTGTGCCCAGGGTGCATTCGGCGGTCTGGCCGTACGCCTGGCCGGGCAGGAAGTTGGCCTCGCCGACGAACTCAGCGATCGCTTGGCTGGCCGGCCGGAAGTACACCTGCTGAGGCATGTCAATTTGTTGAATTGTTCCGCGATCCATGATCGCCACTCGATCGGCGATGCTCAGCGCTTCTTCCTGGTCGTGGGTGACGAAGATGGCCGTTGCGCCGGCGGCGCGCAGGATGGCGCGCACCTCGTCGCGCATGCTCCGCCGCAGCGCCGCATCCAGGTTGGAGAACGGCTCGTCAAGCAACACCACTTCGGGCTGCGGAGCCAAGGCGCGGGCGAGCGCGACGCGCTGTTGCTGGCCGCCGGAGATCTGATGGGGATAACGGTCGGCGTAGTCGCGCATGTCTATCAGCGCGAGCAGCTCGGTCACCCGCTGGGCGCGCTGGGCCGGCTTCCACTTATTCAGCCCAAAGCCGATGTTCTGCGCAATTGTCAAGTGAGGAAAGAGCGCGTAATCTTGAAAGACCATGCCGATCCGCCGCGCCTCCGGCGGCACCCAGCAACCTGGGCCGGCGACGCACTGACCGTTCAGCCAGATCTCGCCGCTATCGGGCGCCTCCAGGCCGGCGATCAAGCGCAGCGCGGTGGTCTTGCCGCAGCCGCTGGGGCCGAGCAACGCCAACAGCGTGCCGCGCGGGAGGTCGAAGCTCAGGTCGCGGACGGCATACACGCCGTTGGCAAACCGCTTGTGCACCTCTTTGACCTGAATGACGGCCTGCTCAGCCGGGAGATGTCCATTCGTGATCGGCGCAACCTCGCCAGTCTTGACGATTAACATTTCTGATAGCATATCGTCCTGGGCGCGCTTTTGAAAGGGCTACGCATTAACAATCTGCTTTAATCAGCGTTCGCCTAACGTTTGAGGGCGGTAAAACCTTTAGCGTAAGCATGGTTATCTCGCGCGCCTCTGTGTGGTGCGGAATGTCCGCTTCGCCGGCGTTTGAGGAACTCTTCGTCCGCCATGGGGCGGCGTCGTTTGATAAAGAGCTATACCGGCAAGCGATGCTGGGTAAGTGCGGCTGGGCGTTCGACTTGAACAGCGGCGTGCTGGCCTTCCGCCGGCCGCACGAGGGCAACTTGCAATTGCGCGTCCAGGTGCTCGGCAGCGCGTCCGAGGAGAGCAATACCTGGCTATGGGCCTGGGCCAACCCCAGCGCCATCCCGTCTGAATTGCTGACGGTTGCCCACGAGCTGCGGACCGCTTATGCCGACGTGCCGGAGCTGAGCACGCCGGAATTGCCGATCACGGCGCAGCTCAACCCGCAGCGCATTGCGATGGTGGCGTGTGGGATCGCCCGCGCCGGCTGCACGTTTCGGGCCACCTACCCGCGCGGCGCGCTTTATTTGCTGATCAAGGATCCGCGCTACAAGCGATCGGTGCGCCGGCCCCTGGCGCGCATCTTGCGCGTCTTCCCGCGCTTCCTCGCCCACTATGCCGTGACCGACCAGCGGGCTGCGCTGGTGCACTATCTGCGCTTCTACCGGCTGGACGTGCGCGAGGAGGGCCGGCGCGTGATCGGCAGCCGAAGCGCAGCGGCTCAGCCGCCGTTCGGCGCATCTGAGCCGCTGCAGGTGGTCGGGGAGTTCGACGCGGCGGGCCGGCTGATCTACTTGGGCTAGACGCCGGCGATCCGCGCCATCGCCTCCCAGAAGTGCCACTCGCCCTCCAGGAGCAGGCGCGTGGATTCGCGGATCTGGTCGGCAGCTACGCCGCGGTCCAAGGCGATTTGGAGATTGCCTGTGTCCGGCTTACACCCCGGACAGTCGCCCAACGACGCGCCGCGCTCCAGGGCGCTCTGGATGTACGGCAGCACGTCCTCGTCGCGGGGCTGGTAGTTGGCATACATCTCGAAGAAGCGCACCGCCGCGTCGCCCAGGCCGTAGTGCGCACGCAGGGCGCGGCTGACGCGCAGCGCGTTGGCGATCCACACCTGGGCGTCGAAGTAGAACGCGGTGATCAGGTCGGCGTCGCTGCCGTAGAGGCACACGAACGTCTCGTAGTAGCTGAACATCAGCGCTTCCAGGTCCTTCGGCGCGGCCTGCAAGTCGGCCTCGCTCAGGCCGAGCGCGGCGGCGAAGTCGAGGACGGCATCGCGCACGGCAAACTCGGCTTGTAGGAACTCGTTGAGCTTTTTGCGGCTGGGGACGTGGCCAAAGCGGGCGAGGATCAGCGCGATGTTCTGCAGGCCCTGCGAGACGATATGGTATTGCTGGCCGGCCAGTGCCTTCAGCGCCTCGCGCGGCACGCGCCCGGCTTCCAACGCCTGGATGTAGCGATGGGTGACGATGCGCTGGAGCAACGGTTGTAGCTCCTGTCGCAATTGCCCAATCAACTGGGCGGCGTCCTGTGCTGTAATCGTTTCGGTCATCATGGTCGGTTCACCTCCTGAAACAAAAACACCCTCTGCCGGGGCAGAGGGTGTGCGAAACGTGATCAGCGTCTGCATCCCTGCGCCAGCATTATCTGGTTCAGGTTCAGCGGGTCGAGGGCTGCTAGCCCTCCTCTCAGCCTGGTTGCACCAAGCTCCCCGTGCGGTCGCGTGTATTCAGTTTAGTTGTAGTGATTCTACACCATCGCGCTGAGGGATGTAGAGAGCGTTCACGGCTGGGGGCAGAACCCTGGGTGGGCGACGGCACTGCCGTCGCCCACCCCCATAAAACAACTTTTGCCAATTATCAACTCGCGAGTAGTCGCCCCTATTGGTGAACGCGCCCCCGCCCAGCAAGCGGCGCGCTGTGCTTTAATAGTAAGGACGATGTCGGACAAAGGCATCTTGGGCGCGTTTGAAGCACTGCTCGTCGCCATCGCCCTGGCCGCGGTCGGCTTGGGCGTCACCTGGCCGCTGAATTCGCAGCGCGCGCCCTACTCAGATGCGCCCTCGCTCTCGCCCACGCCGGCTGAACCCACCGGGCGCGTCCCATCGGCAGCAGCGCTCGCGCCGTCGGCCTCTCCTACCCCATCCGCCATTGATTCTCTGCCAACCCTCACACCGATTGCAGTGAACCTAGGCGTGGACGAGCGCATGCTCGATGCAAGCGATGCACCTCCACTTATACAAGCGCCCGGCACAGTCAACATCCTGCTCCTGGGCATAGACGCTGCGGCGGATCGGCGCTACGCGCGCACCGACACAGTCATCGTCGCCAGCATCAATCCTGACGTGCCGTCCGTCAGCCTGCTCTCCTTCCCGCGCGACTTGCTGGTGCGCTTGCCAGACGGCAGCGCCGACCGAATCAACACTGTCTTCCGGAACGGCTATCTGAACGACTATCCAGGCGGTGGGCCGGCTTACCTCGCCCTGACCTTGCGCAAGAACTTCGGCATCAAGATTGATCACTTCGTCCAGGCAGACTTCGCCGGCCTGATCAAAGCAGTGGATATCCTGGGCGGGATCGAGGTGTTGGTGGAATGCGAGTTGCACGATACCTTCCCCGATCCTGACGCGCCCAACGGCCGCAGCGACCTGGATGTCTATCCGGGCAAAGTCACGCTCAACGGCAAGCAGGCGCTATGGTATGCCCGCTCGCGCTGGAGCACGACGGACTTCGACCGCGCGCGGCGGCAGCAGAAGGTGCTGCGCGCGATCTGGCGCAAAGCGCGCGAGGGCAACTGGCTACAAAATGCGCTCGGCCTTTACAGCGAATTCCGAAACAATGTCGAGACCGATCTCGGCCCAACGGACATCCTGCCGCTGGTGGAGATCGCCAGCCGGCTGAGCAACAACAACATCAAGAGCCGGGTCATCACCTGGCCAATCGTCCGCTCGGAGCAACGCACCGATGGCGCTTCGGTGCTGGTGCCAACTGAGCAGATTATCTCCTTCATTGCTGAAGCGTTGGCCCCGCCGGCCGGCAACCAAATCGCCAACCGGCCCGCCGTAGAGGTGTACAACGGCTCATCACGAGCCGACATGGAACTGGTCGCCGCGGAGCGCCTGGCCTGGGAGGGATTTCAGGTGGTCGCTTTGGGGACGATCTCCGACGATCGCTTTCCGCAGACGCAGATCGTGGACTATGCCACCACCCGCAAAGGGTCGCCGATCCCGCGACTGCGTGAGATCTTCCGCGTCGCGCCGCAGAACGTGGTCGGCCAACCAGACCCCAGCAGTCCCTCGGCTGCGCGCATCATCTTGGGCGAGGACTACGACTCTTGTCCGAATACCGCGCTGATCGCCGGTGAAGTGCCGCTGGCCCCTGGTGGTGATCAGATCGACGCCAGGCCGGCGCCGTAGGAAAGGACGCGCTCAGGGCACAGGTGTTACATCAGTCGCCAGCGGAACAGGCGTTATCGTTGGCTCAGGCGTGGGCGTCTCTGTCTCGGTCGGCATCGGGGAAGGAGTGTCGGTGGGCGTGGGGGATGGGGTCGCTGTATCTGTTGCGGTTGGCGTCGGTGTATCTGTCGCTGTCGCGGTCGGCAACTCAGTTTCGGTTGCGATTGGCGAGCTGGTCGCCGGTCGCATCGGCGACGGCATGGGGCGCGCCGGCGAAGGCGTAACAATCGGCGGCGTAAACCCCGGCAATAGCGCGCCCAAGGTCGGCGTGGGGAATATCAAGGTGGGCAGTCCTCTGCTCGTCGGCGTGGGCGAGGCGCTCGCTCCGCTGCCTGGCCGTTGCAGAATGAAGAGCGCCGCAAAGCCGATCAGGTAGCACGGGATGGTTAACAAGATGATCCCGATCAGCACGCTATACGCCACCCGATTGCGTCGCAGCGGGCCGGCTGGCTTGCCCTGCACAGACGCGCATTGTAGTCGGCTGTGTTCCTAGGGGTGCGTTCATGGGCAAGAGCAACGATGCCGCTCCCCAAGGAGCGCTGCGGAGGGATGAAAGGGAGCGCAGGCGAGGAAGAGGAAGGCGCTCAACATAGCCGTGAGGCGCGGAGTCGGTGACTTCGCAGGGGTGTAAGGGGCGAGAGTTTAGATGCTTCCGCTGGCGCCGGCGCGATAAAGTCAGAGGACACGGCATGCTACGCTTCGCTCAGGTCTCAGAAAGCGCTTCTGAGTATTAGCAGCCGTGTCCTAGATTCTATTTAACACTCAACAGTTACCGGGGGTATGAGTGACTTCGCAGGGTTTTTGGTCGGGTTAGATGCTCAGCATGACATGGGGTGTGGTTTTGGCGAGGCCGTTGGGCGTTGTATTATCATTCCAGAATAAGTTTTGACGATGTTTCAGCCCGTAGCAACCCAAATTGACTTTCCCGCTCAGGAGCGGGCGATACTCGCCTTCTGGAAACGCACCCAAGCCTTCAATCGTCTGCGCGAACTG
>DAOTYZ010000261.1:0-17726 GCA_034434555.1 Candidatus Roseilinea sp. | reverse complement strand
GGGCATGTTGACAGCCGCCGATAAGCTGGGGATGAGACGCGACGGCTCGCTCGATACAATCGCCTGTCCATGGTTGAGACGTTCGTCGCGCCGCCGCACAGCGTTGAGGCCGAAGAAGCGGTGTTGGGGTCGCTGCTGATAGACCCAGAGGCCATCACGCGCGTAGCCGGCTTCCTGGCCGTCGAGCACTTCTATTTGGTCAAGCACCGTTGGATCTACGAGGCGATGCTGCGCCTACATGAGCGGCGCGAGCCGATTGACCTGCTCACCGTCTCGACCGAGCTGGCCAACCACAATAGGCTGGAGGAGGTTGGGGGCGAACCCTACATCGCCCAACTGACCAACGCCGTGCCCACCGCGCTCAACGTCGAAGCCTACGCGCGCACGGTGGAAGCGCTGGCCTTGCGCCGGCGCATGCTCAACGCCGCCAGCGAGATCGCGCGCTTATCGTATGACCAATCGCTGCCCATCGAGCAAGTCATCGAGCGCAGCGAGGCAGCCGTCTTCAGCGTCACCGAAGGGCGCGGCGACGGCCACATGGTGCCCATCCGCAAGGCGGTCAGCGACTTCTTCGAGCGCCTGGAGTATCTGCACGAGCACCGCGGCGAGCCGCTCGGCATCCCGACCGGCTACCACGACCTGGATAAGCTCACCGGCGGCCTACAGAAGGGCGATCTCATCGTCATCGCTGCCCGCCCGGGCGTGGGCAAGACGTCGCTGATGCTCAACATCGGCTACCATGCAGCGTTCAAGTACCGCCAGCGCGTGGCCATCTTCAGCCTGGAGATGAGCAACGAGCAACTGGTCCAGCGCTTCATCGCCAGCGAGACCGGCATTGATTCGCAGCGCTTGCGCACGGCGGAACTCAAGGACGACGAGTGGGGGATCGTCACGCGGGTGATGATGCGCATGTCGGACCTGATGATCTTCCTGGACGACACGCCATCGCTCAGCCCGCTTGAGCTGCGGGTGAAGGCGCGCCGCATTTACCAGGAGTATGGGCTTGACCTGATCATCGTGGACTACCTGCAACTGATGACGGGCGAGGACGGCAGGCGCAGCGAGAATCGCGTGCAGGAGATATCGTATATCTCGCGCTCACTCAAAGCCATCGCGCGCGAGTTGAAGGTGCCGCTGATCGCCGGCAGCCAGCTCTCTCGCCTGGTCGAACAGCGCAGCGATAAGCGTCCGCTGCTCAGCGACCTGCGCGAGAGCGGCAGCATCGAGCAGGACTCGGATATCGTGCTATTCATCTATCGGGATGAGTTGTATAACCAGGATACCGAGTTCAAGAACGTCGCTGAGATCAGCGTGGCCAAAAACCGGAATGGCCCGACGGGCAAGGTGATGCTGTTCTTTGATAAGCGCTTGACGTCGTTCAAGAACCTCGCCAAGGAGAAGATAGAGCTTTAACAATGAGCCAGCGCATCGCCAACTTCATTGCCCAAACGCTCGCCCAAGTGGACGACCTGGCCGAGCTTAAGGTCAGCTTGGTGGCGCTGGCGCTGCTGGACCAGAAGATAGCGCCGGCGCCGTTCGTCACGGAAGATGAGCTGATGGCCCATCCGGCCATCTTCGAGGGGTTGAGCTTCCCAGCGATCGCGCTGCGGCCCGCGCTTCAGCGGGCGGTGGCGCGCGGCACGCTATTGTGCGTGGAAGAGGGCAAACGGCGCTACTTCGCCAACGACGACGCCGGCCGGCGCGCCGTGGAGGCCATCACCAGCGCAACTGCTCAGTTCGCCGGCCCGCCCCAGCCACTGTTGAGCTTTCTGGCGCGCGTCGCGCGCGAGATCGAGCGGCTGGAAGGGATCGAGGTCTACCAGCCGGAACCGGACGACTTGACGCTGCTCGAGGAGTTCCTGGCCCGCGGCTACAGCGAGGCAGAGATCATCGCCGGCGTGAACGAGGCCTTGCGCGACTTACGACCGCCGGGCGCGCCGCCGCGCACGCTGCGCTTCTGCCTGCGTCGGTTGGAAGCCCAGCCACCAGCCGCACCGTCGGAGTATTACCGCACGATCATAGCCGGCGCGTCCGCGCTGCCCAAGGAGATATCCTGCCTGCGCGAGCGCTTGGGCCGTCTGCCCGACGGGCGCGAGTATCAGATCGTGCGCAGCGCCGCCGGCTTATTCGGCGCGCACGCCACCTGCCAGACGCTCAGGCGACTCCCTCCTTCGCAAGGCGTTGAGGGCCTGCTCGCCCTGCTCTTCGAGCAAGAGGAGGCTGCCTTGGCCTTGCAACGCTGTCACGCCGCAGAAGAAAAAGCCTTGCGCGAGCTGATCGCGCTGTACGAGGCATCGTTCGGTCTGCCGCCCACGGCGACGATCGTCGAGGAGATGCGGGCGCTCTGGCCAGAGATAAACGATCCGACGCTCTGGCGAGCGGCATTTCGCTACGCCGCCGAGCGCAACAAGCGCAGTTGGCCATACGTGAAGAAGCTGTTGCGCCAGCCCTCGCCCGACCTGTTCGTGCCGGCGCCTGTGAACGAGGCGGCCAGCTTTGCCTTCGAGGAATACAAACGCCGCGTGAATCGCATGCTCGATGGTCACGTAGCGGCGCAGATCAACGCGCTGGCCACTCGGATTACCGATCCAGCCCACTGGCGGGCAGCGTTCGACAAGGCGGCAGCCGCCAATGCCCTGCGCTGGGACTACATTAGCGCCGTGCTGGCCGATGCGCCGCCTGATAAAGGAGCGAACGATGGCAAGCGAACCTCGAGGACCGTTCGGCGGGAGCGCACCTTCCGCCGCAAGCAGGTTGAATACACCGATGAGCAGCGCGCAGCCGTTGAGGAGCGTGCTCGCCGCGCGCTTGAAGCCGAGCAACAGGCAGACGCCTGACATGGAGCACGTCTCGCGCAGCGACCCGGATGCGCCGGTGGAGCCGCGCGATGGCGGGGTGAACTGTCCTACCTGCGGCAACAAGCGCTTCATCTTGGACGCCGCCGGCAGCCTCAAGCCATGCCCCGATTGCAACGTCGCACAACGCTGGAAGGTCCAGGCGTTGGCGGCCTTTACCTCGCGCAGCAAGCTGACCCAACAACAGACCTTTCTGAACTTCCGCACGACCTTCAACGGTCAGGAGAACCCCGTGTTGGTCCGGTGCCTGCGGGCGGCTGAGCGCTTCGCTGCGCATCCGGAGGGCCGCTGGCTGGTGATCTGGGGCGAGCGGGGCAGCGGCAAGTCACACCTCTGCGCAGCGGTGGACAATCACCTCACCCAAGCCGGCATCCCCTCGCTGTTCATCACCGTGCCTGACCTGCTGGCCGCCCTGCGCCAAGCCATTGACCTGCAATCCAACACCGAGCAGGAGAGCTTCACCGGCCGGATGAACATCTTCAAGACCGCGACAGTATTGATCCTCGACGATCTGGGCGCGGAACAGTCCTCACCTTGGTCTGAGAGTGTGCTGTTCGAGATCCTAGACTACCGCTACCGCAACCGCCTGGCGACGATGATCGCTACCAACGTGCATCCCGACGAGTTCGACCCGCGGATCGCCTCTCGGATGCAGGACACGGCGTTGTGCACGGTGGTCGAGAACGCCGCGCCGGACTATCGCCGCCGACCATTGTCCGAGAAACGATGAGCGCCAAGCTATGGGGAGGCCGCTTCCATGGTCAGGTCAGCGACCTGATGCGGCGCTTCAATGATTCAATCGCCTTCGATATTCGCCTGTGGGAAGCAGACATCCGCGGCAGCATCGCTTATGCCCAAGCGCTGGGGCGCGCCGGCGTGATCAGCCAGCAAGAAGCCGAGGCGCTGGTGCGCGGTTTGGAGATGGTGCGCGCCGAGTTCGCCGAGGGCCGCTTTCAAGTTCAGCCCGATGACGAAGACATTCACACGGCTGTGGAGCGCCGCCTGAAGGAGCTGGTCGGCGAGGTGGCCGGCAAGCTGCATACCGGCCGCAGCCGCAACGACCAGGTGGCCACCGACCTGCGCCTATTCGCCCTGGATGGACTGCGCGACGTTCAGCGCGCCCTGTGCGAGGTTCAGCGCGCGCTGCTGGCCCAGGCTCGCCCGCACGTGCACACCCTCATGCCCGGCTATACCCATCTACAGCGCGCGCAGCCGATCAGCTTCGCGCATTGGTGCATGGGGTATTTCTGGCAGTTCGCGCGCGATGCCGAGCGGATGGACGACTGCGCACGCCGAATCGCCATCATGCCGCTGGGGTCGGGCGCGTTGGCCGGCAACCCTTTTCGCCTCGACCGCCGGTTTCTGGCCCAAGCGCTGGGCTTCCCGGCGGTGACCTGCAATGCGCTGGATGGGGTGAGCACGCGCGACTTCGTCGCCGAGCTGCTGTTCTGCTGGGCGCTCTTGGGGGTGCATCTCAGCCGGCTGGCAGAAGACCTGATCGTGTATTCGTCCGCCGAGTTCGGGTTTGTCACTTTCGACGACGCCTATGCCACCGGCTCTAGCTTGATGCCGCAGAAGAGAAATCCCGATGCGATGGAGCTGGTGCGCGGCAAAGCCGGTCGGCTGATCGGCGACCTGATCTCGGTCTTGGTGGTGCTCAAGGGCCTGCCGACGAGCTACAACAAAGACCTGCAGGAGGACAAACCGCCGTTATTCGACGCGCTGGATACGCTCGCGCTCGCCCTGCCGGTGGTCGCCGGCGCGGTCCGCTCGCTCAAGGTGAACGTTGCGCGCATGCGCGCTGCGCTCGACCCGGCGATGTTGGCCACCGACGTGGCCGAGTATCTGGTGCGCAAAGGGGTGCCGTTTCGTCAGGCCCATCACCTCACCGGCCGAGCGGTGGCGCTGGCCGAGGCGCGCGGCGTGCCTTTGAATGCGCTGCCCCTAGCGGATTGGCAGGCCATCTCGCCGCATTTCGAGGCCGATGTCCTCGGCGTGTTTAACTTTGAGCGCTCGCTTGCCTCGCGCGATGTGGTCGGCGGCACCTCGCCGCGCGCTGCCCGCGCTCAAATTCGCCAGGCCGAACGCTGGCTGAAGAAGAGGCAATGCCAGTCTGACGAATAGGAGCACCCCTTGCCTCGGCCTATCCTGAAAAAGCACGTGATCCGCCGACGACCCGGAATGACCTGAATGGCAATCTTCGGGACGAGGCGCCTGTCTGTTGCGTCATTGGGTGCATTCACAGCTAGAGGCAGAACCTTGGGTAGGTGACGGCAGTGCCGTCGCCTACCCTCTATAAACTCACCTTCACTGGCAGCGTAGCCTAGCTGAGGGTTGCCCCGATTGGTGAATGCACCCGCGCCGGATGGCGCGGGTTGCGGCTGCGCCGCATGGGCGCCCGGATTATCCGCTTTGCCCTTCGCGCATCTGACGTGCCAGGGCTTCAATATGTGCCGGCGTTGTGCCGCAGCAGCCGCCGATGATCGTTGCTCCTAGGGCGCGCCATTCGCGCGCAGCGTCGGCATAGTCGCCTGGAGATACCCCACCCTCCATTGTCCACTGACCGCTTTCGTCCATGCGCCCGGCGTTGGCATAAGCGCCGATGGGAATATCAGCAGGAACGAGCGCTCGCAGTTCCCTCACAGCGGCAGCGGTTTGCGAGACAGGGAGGCAATTGATGAGCACGGCCTGGGGTTGCCAAGGCAGCACAGCATGCACAGCATCGCTCAGCGATTCGCCGCTGAGGAGTTGATTCTCAGCGTTAAGCGTAAAGCTCACCCAGGCCGGCCTACCGGTGGCTCGCGCAGCGCGCAAGGCAGCCACGGCTTCGCGGATGGTATTTTGCGTCTCGATCAACAGCAGGTCCGCGCCAGCGTCCGCTAGATAGTTAGCCAGGATGGTATGTTCTTCTAGCAGATCGGCTTCGTCTGGCACCAGCTCTGGGGAGTAGCAATCCTCGACCGGCGCGATGCTGCCTGCGATCAAGATTTTGTCTGGCGCTGGGTGAGCCTGGCGGGCACGTTGGGCCAGCGCGACTGCGCGGCAGGTAAGCTCGCGGGCGCGATGAGCGATGCCAGCTTTGCGCAGTGCGCGGAGGTTGGTGCGAAAGGTGTTGGCCGTGATCACCTGCGCGCCCGCCGCGAGGTACTCACAGTGGATGCGTTCGACCACGTCCGGCGCGGCGTCCAGCGCGATGGCTGACCAGAGGGGCAGCTTGGTATTCACACCGCGCCGCTCCAGCTCAGTCCCCATAGCGCCATCGAGGACGATCATAGCGGCTAGATGGCGATGGAGTCAGGCTTCTTCATCATCTTTATCGTCGTCACTGTTCAACGCAACAATGACGCCAAGCGCGCTGGCGCGCGCCTTCGCATCGTCTAAGATAGCAGAGCCACCAACGGCGGCGCGCACGGAGTAGCCAAGCCGGCGCAGCAACTCAGCGCGCTGATGGGCGCGCTCGACATCATAAACGTCAACCACCCAGGAGATTTCCACCGCCAGATACTCCTCGCGTCGCTCATCCCCTTTGCCAGTCACTCCCAAAAGCAACAGATCGAGTTTGTTCAGCGCCTTCCATTCTTTGGGCGAGAACACGCCGCGCGCGTATGCCTCGTCCACGCGGTCTAGGTCAGTGAGGTTAAGCACGCGCAGCTTGCGATATTCGCGCCAGAAGAATGCACCTGGGTTCAGCCGATAACGCTGCTCGAGCATAAAGCCTTTGAGCATCGCGACATCTTTGCTGAGGAGCTTGTATAGCTCCGCGAGCTCCGCTACTATTCTTTGTGTCTCGGTCAGCGCGCCGGCCAGTTCCTCAATGCGCGCCTCGGTGCGCTTCTGCGCCTCGGCCAGTTCCTCGATGCGCGCCTCGGTGCGCTTCTGCGCTTCGGCCAGTTCCTTTACTTCCGCAGACAACGCTGCGATCGCTTCGGCCATCGCTTGCTGTGCCCTCGCAAGTTCCTGAACAGCCTGGGGCAGGTTGACGAACTCTTCTGTAAACAGCGCGCGGCGCAGTTCGTCTCGCAACTGTGGATTACTGTTCAACAGTTGGATGAGGTCGTTAAAATCACTTATCGAGAACGCCATGCGCTTACCTCACGTTGAGTATTATCGCACCGATTCTTCTGGCTCAATCGAGACATGTACGACGTAATCGTAGTCGGCGCAGGCCCCGGCGGCTCTTCAGCGGCATACTTTCTGGCCCAGCGTGGCCTGCGCGTGCTGCTGCTGGACAAGGCCGACTTTCCCCGCGATAAGACCTGCGGCGATGGTCTGACGCCCCGAGCGGTGGGCGTATTGCAAACGATGGGCCTGGCCGACGAGCTGCGCCGAATTGGCCACCTCATCCGGCGCTTCGAGGTGTTTGCGCCGGATGGTCGTTCGACGGGCGACGCGATTGCCATCGGCGCGGGGCTGCCGGATTACGCGCTCGTGGTGCCGCGCTTGCAGCTAGACGATCACATTCGACAACGGGCTGTGCAGGCCGGCGCGCACTTCCAAGCCGGCGTGCACGTTGACGACGTTCGGGTCGAATCGGAGAATGGCGCGGCGCGCGTTCAGGTATTGGGTGAGCGGATGGGCCGGCGCGCCGCGTTTTATGCCCAGATGGCCGTTGTCGCAACAGGCGCCAACCCGCAATTGCTGCGTCGCCTTGGTTTGCTCTCGCGCTCGCCCCAGTTTATCGTCGCAGCGCGCGCTTACTTCGAGGGCGTGAACGGATTGAGGGATGCTTGGACGTTGCACTTCGACGGTGCGCCGTTACCAGGCTATGGATGGATCTTCCCGGTCGCGCCAGATGTGGCCAATATCGGCGTGGGCTACTTTCGACATGCACGCGCTGCGTCCGCCGTGCGGCCCTTCGAAGCGTTCATACGGGGTTCGGCCTTGCGCGCACTGCTCGAAGGCGCGCGCCAGTGTGAGCCGGTAAAGGGCTATCCCCTGCGTGATGACTTTCTCACTTCGCCGACCTACGGACAGCGCATTCTGCTGGTGGGCGAGGCCGCCGGCTTGGTGAACCCGCTGACCGGCGAAGGCATTGACTACGCGCTCGAATCCGGTCAGGTCGCAGCCGAGCACGCCGCAGCGATGATAGCCAGCGGCGACTTCAGTGACCACGCCCATGTGGCCTACGACCGCGCGCTGCGCGAGCGCTATCAGGCCTTATTTGCCTTCTGCACCACTGTGCGCACCTGGTGTGTGCGACCGTTCATGCTCAACTTGCTGGTCCGCATGGCAAACCGTCGGCACGACCTGCGCCGGCAGCTCACGCGCGTGGTGCTCGGCGGCGCACCGGTGCGCGGGCGGCTGACACTTCGGCGCGCAATGCGCGCCTTGCTCGGCATCTAGATCGTCTTGCTTTCTGCGGAGGCGTTGAGCGCCCGAAGCTGGGCGCGCAAACGCTCAATTTCACCGCTATCGTGCTCGTTGTATCTGAGAAGCTGACGCTTGCGTTGTGCCAGCTCACCAGCCAGATGCTTTAGCTGAGCGCTGAGCTTGAACGGGGGCGAAGTGCGCTGCCCGCTGAGCGCTGCGTATGCCTGTGCAGTGATGACCTCCGGTACCTCATCGGCCAGATAGGTCTTGAACATCTGGCGGTCGTTGTAGCGACTGACTACTCGCAGGCCAAGCATGAGCGCGGCGAGCAGGCCATAGTTGATCAGCGTGATCAGCAGTGAGCCGCCCTCGGTTGCTTCACCCAGGACAACGGATGCGTTGTGAATGGCGTGAGTGACGATGGCTGCTGCGCAGCCTAAAATGATCGCCAGCGCTCCTAAGACGGGCGGGCTGTGGCGAGCGAACCCAAAGCCAATGCCGATCAGCGATGTATAAAATCCGTGAAGAAAACCGAACACGATCACCCGCAGGAAGAAGAGGCGGGTCCATTCTTCGATGTTCTGTGTGCTGCTCAGGTAAATGATGTTCTCGATATAGGCGAAGCCAAATCCCACGGTGGAGCCATATACGATGCCGTCCACCCAGCCATCGAATTCGCGCCGCCGCCAGAAGAATAAGGCAGCCACAGCTAACCCCTTAAACAGCTCCTCGCTGACTGGCGCGAGCACGATGGCACCAATGCTCTGAGACGCTTCTTCTCCTAACAACGCTGCTATTGGCAGGCCAAAGATCACTTGCACAATCAGGGCCAGCATGGCAGCCGGCAACGCACCCCAGACAAACGCAGCAACCAGATACTTTGTTGGTTCTTGTTCAAAGCGGTCAACTCCCCGCACCAGGCGAGCGTATAAGTAAGTGGGCAGCGCGACGACCAGCGCTGAGATCCAAACAGGCACCATAACAACTTGTAGAATCCCTCAAGGCTCGACAGAGCCAATTTACAACCACGGGAGATTGTATCTTGCAAGTCTTGGAATCAGATTCGCCACCAGCGCGCTTGATTCGGGCCAGCGAGATCGCTCAGTATGTTTACTGCCCACGCGCATGGTGGCTGAGCAAGATTGTAGGTGCGCCGTCGGCAAACACCCAAGCGCTGGCCGCCGGCACGGCCGCTCATCATCGCCACGGGCGCATGGTATGGCTGTCGCGTGCGCTGGTTGCGGCGTCCGTGGGCGCTGCGCTGATGGCGCTGGTGGTGGTGATCCTCAGTTTGCGATAGCGATGCGTGGGGCGTGGCCAGGCCGATTATTTATTTCGATGCTGCTTGCCGGTGCCGTAGCGTTCGCGCAGCCAGCAGTGGGCGAAAGCAAGCGACCACCGCGCGTGATGGTGGCGCTGGTGTTTGGGCAGTCTAACGCTGGCAACTGGGGCGAAAGCCAGCGCATCGCCGGCCCGCGCGTGTACAGCTTCTTCCGTGGCCGATACGAGCGGGCGCGCGACCCTTTGCCTGGCTCAGATGGCCGAGGGGGCAGCGTGTGGACGCGCCTGGGCGACAAGTTAATCGCAGCCGGCCTCTACGACCGTGTGGTGTTTGTGCCGGCGGCGATTGGTGCGACAGAGATTGCCGAATGGGCACCTGGTGGCCGGCTGCATCAAGATTTGCTGCGCAACGTGCGCGAGGCACGCCGCGCGCGCTTGGTCTTTACCCACTTGCTCTGGCATCAGGGCGAGAGCGACGCTGTCCTCGGCACAGCGGCTGAAGACTATCAAGCCCGTTTTTTAGCTCTCCTCGCTGCAATTCGCGCGTTGGGCGTAGATGCGCCAGCCTTCGTTGCAGTCGCCACGCGCTGTGGCCAATACCCGCCCAACGAAGCAATTCGCAACGCGCAACGTGGCTTGGTCAATCCCGCGCTCGGCATCTTCGCTGGCCCCGATACCGACCAGCTCGGCCCAGAGTATCGCTATGATGGCTGTCACTTCTCGGATCAAGGCCTTGACACGCATGCGCAGATGTGGCTGGAGGTCATTCGTGCCCACCACGCCGGCAGCTCTGGTTAGAATCGCCAGCCTATGCGCCTCAAGCGTTTGATGCTCAACGGTTACAAAACCTTCGCTGCTAAAACCACATTTGAGTTTGGCGAAGGCATCACGTGCATCATCGGACCGAATGGCAGCGGCAAAAGCAACATCGCGGATGGCATTCGCTGGGCGTTAGGGGAACAGCAATACTCGCTCCTGCGCGGCAAGAGAACCGATGACATGATCTTCGCCGGCAGCGCTAAGCGCCCGCGCGCGAGCATGGCTGAGGTGGTGCTCACCTTCGACAACAGCGACGGGTTCTTCCCAATCGCCTTTAGTGAGATCGAGATCGGCCGGCGCGCCTATCGCGATGGCAGTAATGAGTACTTGCTCAACGGCAATCGCGTGCGCCTGCGAGATGTGAGCGACCTGCTGGCGCATAGTGGCCTCGCTGAGCGCAACTACACGGTGATCGGTCAAGGATTGGTGGATGAGGCGCTTACCCAGAAACCCGAAGAGCGCCGTGCGCTGTTTGAGGAGGCCGCCGGCATCACCGTTTACCGCGATCGGCGCGAGGATGCGCTGCGCAAACTGGAGGAGACGCGCCATAACCTAGAGCGCACGCGCGACATCCTGAGCGAGATCACCCCTCGCCTGAAGCAACTCGAACGGCAAGCGGAACGCGCGCGCCAGTATCGCGCCCTAGCCGATGAGTTAAGCGGGCTTATCCGGCTTTGGCTGGGGCATCAACACCAATGCATCCAGCGCGCGATCCAGACAACCCTGCTGGCCCAGCAAGCAGCCCAGAACGCGCTGGCCGAGCTGGAGGCACAGCTTGCCGCGTTAGAGGCGCAGGGCCAAGCCTTGCGTGCGTCGCATCAAGCGTTGCAGGCGCAGCTTGCCGAAGCGCTGCCCAGGCGCGATGCCGCGCGCCAAACGGTCGAGACGATAAAGCGCGACTTGGCGGTTGCGCGCACCCGCGTGACGGGCTTGGAGGAACAAGTTGCTGAGGCTCAAGCTGAGCTGGATGCGCTGGATAGGACGATGCAGGCGTTGGCCGAGCGCGCGGCCGAGGCTGAACGCGCGCTGACCGAGGCGCAAATGGCGTATCAGGCCCGTCAACATGAGCTACACATCGCTGAACAGCACTCTGCTGAGCGTCGCCGTGAGCATGCCGAGCTGGAGGAGCGGCGAGCGCACGCTCAGCAGCGCTTGCGCGCAGCCGCTGACAGCACCCAAGCGGTGAAGAGTCAGATCGCTGCGCTGCGTGCCAAGCAGGAGGCGCTGCGTGGGCAGCTTGAAGCACTGGCGCAGCGCGCGGCTGAGCTGGGCGCCCAGCGGGAAGAAGAGGTGGCGACCCTGAATACCCTTGTCATGGCTGTTGAGCGCGAATCTGTTCAGGTCAACCTGTTTGATGCCCAGCACGACGCTGCGCAACAGGCGCTTGAGCAGGCGCGCGCCGAGCTAGAGCAGGCACAAGCTGCCCTGGCTGCTGCTGAGGCAGAAGAGCGCCTGAGCGCGCGCTTTACCTTATTTGCTGATATGCGCGCGCTGGCCGCGCGCGGCCTCGATGAGCTCGCGGCGGCTGCCGAACAAGCCGGCTTGCCTTTGGTGCGCGGCGTGCTGGCCAACCTTATCCGAATTAACCCTGACGATCAGAAGGCGGTTGAGGCCGCGCTGGGCGAGCTGTTGGGTGCGGTTGTGCTCACATCCGTTGATCCTGTAGAGGGGGAAGCGAGCCTCAGCCACCTGCGTGCCTGGTTGATTGAGCAGACCAGTGGCCGCCTGTTCGTGCTGCCGATGCATGCGTTGCGCCTGGATGGAAAGTATGAAGCTGATGAGCGCTTCCTGGAAGATCAGGTGCGGCAACAGCGCGCGCGGCCGCTGCGCGAAGCGATTCAGTCTCCTGATTGGCTAGCGCCGGCGATGCGGCTGCTCACAGCCTACAAGTTCATCACGCCCACCTTAAGCGCGGCGCGCGCTCTGGCCGCGCAATTGCCGCTCGGCGGTCTGTGCGTTACTCACGATGGTGAAGTGGTTCACCCGACCGGCGCGCTATCGCTGCCTGCCGGCGCTCGCTCCCCCATCATCTTGGGTGCCGAAGCTGTGCTGTCGGAGTTGCCCGACCATGAGGCGATCAAAGCCAATTTGGAACGCACCCGTCAGGCGCGTGAGCGCGCCCAACGCACCTTTGAGCTGGCCCGCATGGAGCTTGAGCGGAGCGCCCGTGCGCGGGATAGCTTCGCCCACGAAAGCCAGCAGCGCCGCCGCCGAATTCAAGACGCCCACCAAAAGATCAATCTGCTGGAGGAGTCGCTGGCTGCGCTGGCAGGCGACATTGAGCACGTCGAGGCGCAGATCGCGCAGATTGACCAGGAGATAGCGGAAGCGGAGGCATCGCTCGGCCAGCACCTGGCAGCGTTGAACGACGCGCAGCAAGCGCTCGACGCTGCCGAGGCCGGCTTGCGCGAGCAGTCGCAAGGGGAATGGACGACCTTGCTGAGCACGGCCCAGGCTGCGCTCGCCACAGCGTCTTCTGAGTTACGAAGCGCCGAGTCTCTGCACCGCGAGCGCCAGGCGGCCTATGCTGCTGCTCAGGCGCAGCGCGCCTCGCGCGCCCAGCGCCTGAGCGAGCTGAAAGCCCAACTGGTGGCAGCGCAGCTTTCGCTCGAGCAGCTCACCGCACAGGCTGCCGAAGCGGAATCGCACTGGCACGCTGCCGAAGCGGCTATCGCGCCGCTTACCCACGACATTGCCGCGCTCGAAGCGCAGCTTCGCGAGCTTGAGGCGCGTCAAGATGCCACAGAACGCGCGCTGCGCGAGCAGGAACTACAACTGAACACTCTGAACCTGGAGCTGGCGAGACACAACGATGAAATGGAGGCGCTCTATCGCCGCGCGCTGGAGGCGTTGGCGTGGGAGACGGACAGCGAGGAAATCTCTGTAGCGACCGATGATCAACGTGCGCGCGTTCTATCCAGCTTGCCCAGCGCTGAATCGTTGCCGGAAGACACCGAAGCGCGCATCGCCCAGTTGCGCGCCCAAATCAAACGCCTGGGCGCGATCAATCACGAAGCCCAAGCCGAATACGAAGCCCTCAACGAACGCTACCAGTTTCTCACAACCCAGTGCGATGACCTAGAGAAAGCTTCCGCTGCGTTACAGCAGGTAATCGCTGAACTCAACGATGTGATGAAAGACACCTTTCGCCGCACCTTTGAAGCTATTGCGGATGCCTTCCAAGTTGCCTTTAAGTCTTTGTTCGGTGGTGGTCAGGCCCGTCTTAGCCTGGTGAATGGCGATAACCTGGACGCATGCGGAATCGAGATTCACGCCCAACCACCCGGCAAGCGTCCTCAATCGTTGGCGCTGCTGTCCGGCGGTGAACGGTCGCTGACCGCCGTCGCGTTGCTGTTTGCGATTTTGCAGGTGAAGCCCACCCCGCTGTGCGTATTGGACGAGGTGGACGCCGCCTTGGACGAAAGCAACGTCGGAAGGTTCCGCGCTATGCTGGAAAGCCTGAGCGACCGCACGCAATTCATCGTCATCACACACAACCGCGGCACGATCGAAGCCGCTTCCACGATTTACGGGATCAGCATGGGCGCCGACGGCGCGAGCACGACGCTTAGCCTGCGGTTGGAGGATGTGAAGTAAGTCTTCTGCTTATGGCCCAACATCGTTCGCGCGTTGTCGTCATAGGTGCCGGCATCGGCGGGCTAAGCGCAGCCATTAGCCTGGCCGCGCGCGGCGCGCATGTCACCGTCGTCGAGAAGCTCAACAGACCCGGCGGCAAGATGGGGGAGATCTGCGCGGCAGGCTTCCGCTGGGATACCGGCCCTTCGGTGATCACCATGCGGCACGTGTACGAGCGATTGTTCCGCTCGGTTGGCCGCGACCTCAACGACTACCTTGAGCTTGCCCCGCTTCATCCGGTCACGCGCTACTTCTGGCCCGACGGCACGGCGATTGACGCATGGATGGACGAGGCGGCGATGTATGAAGCGATCCGGGGCACGTTTGGCCCAGAAGACGCCGATGGCTACCGCCGCTTTATGCGCTACGCACGCCGCCTGCATGAAATCGTCGGCGGCCCGTTCCTGTATCGCCACAAGCCGGGTTGGCGCGACTTGCTCTCC
Source organism: Candidatus Roseilinea sp. (assembly GCA_034434555.1). Lineage (GTDB taxonomy): Bacteria > Chloroflexota > Anaerolineae > J036 > Brachytrichaceae > JAAFGM01. The sequence continues at coordinate 3,382 of DAOTYZ010000261.1, read as the reverse complement.
TTGCCGTTGGCCGACGTGCTAAAGATTGATGCCCTGCGCACGATGCACCAGGCGATTAGTAGCTACTTTAAGTCCCCGCATCTGGTGCAACTCTTCGACCGCTTTGCCACCTATAACGGGTCATCGCCGTATCGCGCGCCGGCGACGTTGAACGTCATCGCTTATGTGGAGATGGCCCAGGGCGCATGGTATCCAAAGGGGGGAATCTTTGAATTTGCACGCGCATGGGAACGCTTGGCGAATGAGCTGGGGGTGGAGATCCGCTATGGCGAACCGGCCCAAGAAATCTGCGTCCAGTCCGGCGCTGCTTGCGGAGTGCGGTTGGCCGGCGGCGCTGTTTTGTCGGCTGATGCGGTAGTGTGCAACGTGGACTATACGTGGGCGCAGCATACATTGCTGCCGGCGCGCGGACACCGGCGCGCCGGAGCCTTAGAACCCTCTTGCAGCGGCTTTGTGATGCTGTTGGGCGTGCGCGGCGAATTCCCTCGACTGGCCCATCACAACATTTTCTTCACCGCGGATTACCCCCGTGAATTCGAGGATATCTTCGAGAGGCGCATCGCTCCTAGTGACCCGACGCTCTACCTTTGCATCACCAGTAAAACCGACCCGGATCACGCGCCGAAGGGCTGTGAGAATTGGTTTATCCTCGTCAACGCGCCGGCGCTCAGCGAAGCGTTCGATTGGTCCTCGCAAGCCGAGCGCTATGCGCAGCACGTGCGGACGCTGCTGGCGGCGCGGTTGGCTTGCGCCGGAATCACCTTCTCGCCCTCGGAAGCGGTGCTCCTGGAACATCGCCTGACGCCGATGGACCTGCAGGCGACCTATGGCGGACATCGCGGCGCCATTTACGGCTTTTCGTCTAATACGCGAGCGACAGCGTTTATGCGACCAGGCAACCGTGATGGCCGAATCCGCAGGCTGTACTACGCCAGCGGGAGCGTGCATCCCGGCGGCGGCGTGCCGTTGGTGACGCTCTCCGGCATGGCTGCTGCCGCGCAGGCGGCGCGCGACTTGGGCTTATAGACGGGTGTCTGCTTCGCCGGCCTCGATGACCTCGCCATTGATCGCTGTGTCGGTAAGCTCACGCACTTCGCCCGTCTCGCCGATCACGTAAAAGCGACGGCGGGGGGCCGGCAGGTTGAACTCAGGCGGCGCGCTCAAAGGCCACGGTTGGGCGTTGAACTGCGTCTGATGATTGGTCGGTGGCCAGTAGGCCGGCGGGAGGGGCGAGGCGTGAACGGTTGGCCGCGGCAGATCAACGCGATCGTCGCGCCGGCGCAGGACGATGGCCACTGTCAGCAGCGTTGAGGGCACGGCGACCAGCAAGCCGATAAACGCCCCGCCCAACAGCGCAATCGTCACCTGGTCCACCCGCGAGCCGACGAACGCCGCGAATACCACGGCAAACAGGATCAGGCTAACGGCGAACACTCTGCTCATCTTCTCCATCGCACGTTCCTCTCCTAGTTGGGCATGGCTGCTTGAAAGCGAATGACGCGGCCGGACGTCACAGCGATGAAGTCACCGCTGCCCAGCAGTCTTTCGGCACCGCTGCCGCTGATGCCGGTGGCAACGCGCGCGTCTTCGGCGGACACCACGCGACCTACCAGCCGGAGCGGTAAATTGGCCTTGAGCAGGGAACCGACGACTTTGGCCGAGGGCTTCTGCGTGCACGCGATGAGATGAAAGCCGGCTTCGCGTCCGCGCTGGGCGATCCGCGTCAGCAGGTCAACGACCACACTTCCACCTGTCTGTACCAGGTCAGCTAGCTCGTCCACATAAATTGCCACGCGCGGCTGTGGCTCAACTTGGGTATTGCGCTGCTCCATTACTGTTACGGCGCGCGTGAGCGCAGCGATGGCTTCCTCAGCCGTGTGGGCGATGTTTAGCAAGCGGTGATGCTCAGTTGCGCGGATGAAGGGTGATTCCTGGCTGCGTTTTGGGTCAATAATGACAAGGCCAAAACGGCTGGGACGATGATTCTGGCACAGGCTGAGCAGGATGGTATGAGCTAATGAGGTCTTGCCAGATCCCGTGGCCCCAGCGACCAGAATGTGCGCCACGTCTGGCGAGGCCAGGCAGGCCAAGAGCGGTGCGCCGTCTTCGGCCAAGCCCAGTACTGCTGTGTATGGTGGGATGTCCTTCAGCGAAGCCATAAGGGCGGAGAGGCGCACGGGCGAGCGCGCCGTACGGGGAATCTGAACGGCCAGATGCGAACCTTGCTGCGTCACGCGCACATTGGCGTTGCCGAGCGCAAGCGCCAGATCAGCTTGCAGCGCTTTGACTTGGTTGACCCTGGTGCCGGGCGCGAGTTGTAATAGCATCTCGATAAATCCCGGCAACACTCTGCCGCCGACGACCGCAGCCGGCGCTTTGCGTTCTCGGAGCACAGCTTCTATCTGATCAGCAGTGTGATACAGCTTGCGATACATCCCAGCATCACCCTGTAGAACATTTGGTCTATTGGAAGTCATTATCTAGAACATCTGTTCTGAGTCAAGGGGGATTCACGAAATCTGCGGGTATTTGGGAAAGCGGGGATTGTGCTTGTGATAGCAGAGTGAAGCATCTTCCGAGGGATGCTTCAGGGCGGGCCGCTTCCCCACTTCCACACGCATGGGGAGCGAGACGGGAACATGTTTCCCTCTTTTTGCGCTGGGAAGCATGCGCTGGGCTAGGGCTGCGCATCCTTAGCTGATCTGCGACAGCTCCGATCAGACGCGAGTTTAGATTCTTCGCCTTGCTCAGAATGACAGGGTGAGACAGGGCGCTTGGTGACTCCCCGTGCGCTATGTATCGCCCCAAATCGTGAATGCACCCAGCGCATCGGGTGCGTTCACCAATCCGTGAATCAGGCGGCTGGGCGACTACCAGGAATGCTGCGCTTTCTACTTCTCTGCGTTCTCCGCGTCTCCGCGTGAGATTAAGCGTGCCCCCAGCCATGAATGCGCCCAGCACATCCCCTTAAGTTGAGTCCCTACTACAATCTGAATCGTTCATGTCGCCCGTCGCTCAGTGTGCCCCGCTGATCGTGGATGCACATCTAGATATCGCTTACAACGTTCTCTACGCCGGGCGGGACTATCGTCGCTCAGCGCACATGGTGCGCCAGGAGGAACAGAATAGCCAACACCAACGGCGGTTTGGTCAATGCACGGTGGGCCTGCCGGAGATGATCCGCGGGCGAGTTGGCTTGTGCTTCGGCACAATTTTTGTTGAGCCTCACGCGCGTCGCCTGAGCGATAGCCTGCCGGCCTATCGCGACGAACACGAGGCCCATCGGCTGGGCATGGCGCAGTTGGATTTCTACCGTCGTCTGGCCGACGAAGAGCCGCACGTGATGTTGGTGACAAATCAGGTCGAGCTGCGGGCGATATGC
>DAOTYZ010000260.1:0-5647 GCA_034434555.1 Candidatus Roseilinea sp. | reverse complement strand
AGTGTGATGCTGGTCTACGGCGGGCGATTACTTTGTTTGTGCACTGTTGGAATGCACGCCAGATGCTCCGGCAGCGTTACCCGAGATACCGGCGTGGATTATCTGAATTTATATCACCTTGATTGGAGCACTCCCTGGAAGGGTAGGGAGAGGGTGCATTCACGGGCAGGGGCAATGATGCCGCTCCCCAAGAAGCGCTGCGGGTGGCACAGGCGGCCGTGTCCACTGACTTCATCATACTCAGCATAAGCGCACCCCTCTAATCAAGCGCTGGGTATACTGCCTTTTGATGTCGTTTATGGTCACGTGGTGGCTGAGGAAGTACATCGCCTTGGGCAAGGCCGGCTGGGCGCTCATCATGGAATATCGCGCCCAGGTCGTGATCTGGATGATGAGCAGCCTGCTGATGGTGATCATGCTGCTGGTGTGGCTGAGCATCAGCAGCGATGGGGCGGTCAACGGCTACAGCTCCGCTGATTTCATCACTTACTTTATGGTCGGCTGGATCGTGCGCAATCTCACCGCGGTATGGGCCTCATGGGAGTTGGACTTTAACATCCGCGAAGGCCGGCTCTCGCCGATGTTGCTTCGCCCCATTCATCCCATCCATAATGACGTTGCGGTCCATTGGGTCGAGAAACTGCTGCGCCTGGGCATCGTGATGCCGATCGCAGCTATCGTCCTCCTGCTCACACCCGAAGTACATCTGGATTTTAGTCCGCTGAATATTTTGATCTTCCTGACTTCGATCATCGGCGCCTGGCTGATCGTCTTCCTCTCGGATTACCTGGTGGGCATGCTGGCGTTCTGGACGTCGCAGGTGGGCGCGTTCATCAACGGCTTCTTCGGCATCCGCTTGGTGCTCTCCGGCGCGATCGCGCCGGTGGCGATGTTCCCGTCAGCGGTCCAAGAGGTGCTGCGCTGGTCGCCCTTCCCCTACATGCTCAACTTCAGCGTGGACGTGGCGATGGGCCGCCTCATGCCAGAGGCGTTGTTAACGGGACTCATCGTCCAGTGGGGCTGGGCGCTCTTCTTCATCTGCGCTGCTTGGGCCTTTTGGAAGATCGCCGTGCGCAGCTACAGCGCCGTAGGGGCCTGAGCGAGCATGCGCTACGTACGTCTGCTGGGCTTGTTCCTCAAAGCCAACCTGCTGGTGGAGTTGGAATATCGCGCCAACTTCGCGGCGCAGTCGGCGCTCGGCATCCTGTGGGCCGGCCTGACCTTCGTCAGCGTGGCGGTGTTCTTCACCCAGACCGACGCGCTGGGCGGTTGGACATACGAGCAGGCGCTGATCATCGTCGCCCTGTTCACCATCATCAGCGGCGCAGTCCGCTTCATCTTGGAGCCAAACGTGATCAGGATCGTCGAGATGGTGCGCACCGGCGCGATGGACTTCGTGCTGACCAAGCCGGCCAACAGCCAGTTCCTGGCCACCCTGCGCTACGCCCAGTATGCCGGCCTGGCCGACATCGCCGCCGGCGGCGCGATCATCGGATTCGCGCTCCATCGCATGCAATACCTGCCCACCCCCCTGGCAGGCATCCAGTTCGCGCTCATGCTCATCTCTGCGCTGGCCATCGTCTATAGCATTTGGCTGGTGATGGCGGCGTTGTCCTTCTGGTTTGTGAAGATTGACAGCTTATCCGAGCTGTTCTACGCGCTCTTCGACACCGCCCGCTTTCCGGTAACGACATACCCTGGGTTGGTGCGCTTGCTGCTGACCTTTGTGCTGCCGGTGGCGTTCATGACCACCTTCCCGGCCCAGGCCATGCTCGGCCTGCTCGACGGCACGACGCTTGCCGTCTCGCTGGGCCTGGCCGCCTTGCTCGTCCTGTTCAGCGCCTGGCTATGGCAGCGCGCCGTGTTAGGCTACAGCAGCGCCAGCTCATAGGAGTGCATTCATTAACAGAGATACCTTGTACAGGCTATGCCGCCGGTGAAGATAGACATAGAAGGTGGGCAACAGTCGTGCCGTCGCCCAGCGTTGCTCATCGCGTTTGCGTTATTATCTGCGCTCAACCGTGCGTATCCTGACCTACAGCGAAGCGATTAACGAGGCGTTGCGCGAGGAGATGGCGCGCGATCCGCGCGTGTTCATCCTCGGCGAAGACGTGGGGGTGATGGGGGGTGTGTTCGGCGTCACCGCCGGCTTGCTGGCGCAGTTCGGCGAGGCGCGCGTGATTGACACACCGATCAGCGAGGCCGGCATCGTCGGTGCGGCGCTCGGCGCGGCGATGATGGGCATGCGCCCGGTCGTCGAGATCATGTTCGGCGATTTCCTGGGCTGCGCCGGTGACCAGATCATTAATCAGGTCGCCAAGGCCCGCTACATGAGCGGCGGCAAGGCGCGCGTCCCGCTGACCATTCGGGTCACGACCGGCGCGCCGGGCGCAGCCGCCGCCCAGCATTCACAAAGCCCGGAGTCGTGGTTTCTCAACGTCCCTGGCCTGAAGATCGTCGCGCCGGCCACCCCAGCCGATGCAAAGGGCCTGCTCAAAAGCGCCATTCGCGGCGAAGACCCGGTGCTGTTCTTTGAGCACAAAATGCTCTATGCTTCCAAAGGCGAAGTGCCGGACGGGGATTTCACTGTCCCCCTCGGACAAGCCAACGTGGTGCGCCAAGGCTCGGATGTCACGCTGATCGCCATCGGCGGCATGTTGCCGCGAGCGGTGCAGGCCGCCGATGCCCTGGCCGGCGAAGGCATACGCTGCGAGGTGATTGACCCGCGCACCCTCGTGCCCCTGGACGCGCATACCTTATTAGCCAGCGTGCGCAAGACCGGCCGCGTCGTCATCGCCCACGAAGCCCACAAGCGCGCCGGCCCAGGCGCAGAGATCGCCGCCCTGATCGCCGAGGAAGCGCTGGATTACCTCGACGCGCCCATCCGCCGAGTGGCCGCCAAAAACGTGCCGCTGCCATACGCGCCGGCGCTGGAGCAGTTTGTCCTGCCGAATGAGCACGACATCATCGCCGCCGTGAAGGATGTGCTGAGATGAGCGAAGCGCCATCTGGATCAGCACGCTACGACGCCCCCATGCGCGTCCTGGTCGTCCTGCCCACTTATAACGAGGCCGAGAACATCGCCCTGCTCCTGCCGGAGCTATTGGCCCTGCCCGTGGACATCTGCGTGGTGGACGACGCCTCGCCCGATGGCACAGGCCAGCTGGCCGAAGCATGGGCGGCCCACGATTCGCGCGTGCATGTGATCCACCGCGCGGGCAAACTGGGGCTGGGCACGGCCTACGTCGCCGGCTTCCGCTTCGCCTTGGCCCACGGCTACGACGCCGCGCTGACCATGGACGCCGACTTCTCCCATCACCCGCGCTATATCCCAGCCATGCTGGACGCTGCCCGGCGCGCCGACTTGGTGATCGGATCGCGTTACGTGCCGGGCGGCGACGTGCGCTACCCGTTTCACCGTCGCTGGTTGAGCAAAACGGCCAACCTGGTGGCCCGCACAGCGCTCAACTTAAAACCACACGATTGCACGGCCGGCTTCCGCCTCTACCGCGCCGCAGTGTTGAGCACGGTGCCGATAGACACGGTGTTCTCCAACGGCTACTCCTTCCTCATCGAGATGTTGAACCTGGTTCAGGGGTTCGGCTTCAGCATCGCCGAGGTCCCCATCGTCTTCGAGGACCGGACGCGCGGGCAATCCAAAATCTCATCCATTGAGATCGGACGGGCGGTGTATACCGTGTCCCGACTCGCTTACCGGCGCTGGCGCGACCGGCTGATCGGCCCACCGGCCACAGGCCGTGTGCGCGCCATCCCACACAGCCAAGACCAGCCCTAGCGATGATGAACAGCAACCTACAGATGACCCACACGCCAAAGCCATTGCCGTTCCTCAAGGTGATGTTCACCTTGATGGAGCCATACACTTGGTTCGCCCCCACGTGGGCATTTGTCGTGGGCTGCGTGGCCAGCCACAGCATCTACTTTGACCCAGCCGGCGACCTGTGGGCCAGCGTCGTGAGCATCGGCAAGATCGCCATCGGCACGCTGATGGCCGGCCCGTTGCTCGTGGGCTTCTCCCAGGTGTGGAACGACTGGTGCGACCGCGACGTGGACGCGATCAATCAGCCGGAGCGCCTCATCCCCTCTGGCCAGGCTACGCGCGGCCAAGTGTTCGCCATCATCGCCCTGTTGGGCATCGCGGCGATGGCCGTGGCGTGGTTCCTCGGCCCGCCGGTGGCAGTCGTGGCCTTCGTCGGCATCGTGATCGCGTTGGCGTATTCCGCCGAGCCGATCCGCTTAAAGAAGAACGGCTGGCTGGGCAATTTGGCTATCGGCCTGACCTACGAGACGTGCGCCTGGATTGCCGGCCATCTCACCTTCGACCCACAACTCCAGTCAGCCGGCGCCGGGCGCAGCCTGCTGCTGGCGCTGCTCTACGGCTTGGGCGTGGTGGGGACGATGATCATCAACGACTTCAAGAGCGTGGCCGGCGACCGCAAGATGGGCATCCGTTCGATCCCGGCCATGTACGGCGAATCGCGCGCGGCGCGGCTGGCCGTCGTCATCATCAACTTCGCGCAGATCGGTGCGATCGGCCTGCAACTGGCCTGGGGCAGCATCATCGCCGCCGGCGTGTGCTTCCTCTTGTTGCTGGCCCAGATCCGCAGCCAGGTCCAGCTTATCCGTGAACCCACACAACCGATGGCCGTCCGCTATAACCTAATCGGCATCCCACCCTATACGTGGGCGATGTTGGTCGCCGCGATCGGACTTGGGGGAATGCTCAATTTTGGGGTGACTTGACTTACTGACATCTAACCGCCGAGGCACAGAGCGCGCGGAGAGACAAGCCGAAGTATCTCTGCGTCCTCGGCGTCTCCGCGGTGCACGTTTCTTGCAGCACCTTCAAGTGGCGCACTCTTGGGCTTGGCAAAACGCCCATCCTGGGCTAAGCTAAGCAAGGAGAAAGGCCATGTCCAGGGTGTTGGTTGTCGGTTCGTCGGTCGGCGGCAGCATTGCAGCGGACACGCTGCGCGATCTCGGCATCGAAACGATTATTCTGGAGCGCGACCTCAATTACGTGAAGCCCTGCGGCGGGGCTGTGCCACCCCGCGCGTTCAGCGACTGGAACATCCCCCACGATTTAATTGACCGCAAAGTGACCATCGCCGTCGTGCACTCGCCGCGCCACCACAGCGAGTTCCCCGTCCGCAGCAGCCACCCCAACCCAGAAACCGACTTTATCGCCATGGTGCGCCGCGAACGGTTCGACCGCTATCTCCGCGAGCGCGCCGTGAGCAAGAGCGCAGAACTCATTGAAGGCAAGCTCGAACACATTGACTTTGGACCGCGTGGTATTAAGGCCATCTACGAAGATAAGCGCAACAAGACCCACATCATCGAAGCCGATGCCGTGATCGGCGCCGACGGTGCTTATTCAACCGTCGCCAAGTCGCTGGGCTTAGCGCGCCTACCAATGGCGGTGGCGTACCAGGAGCGCATCCGCCTGCCGGAAAGGGCGATGGCATACTGGGAGCAGCGCGCCGCGCTCTACCTGGGCGATGACGTTTCGCCTGACCTCTATGCGTGGGTCTTCCCCAAGTGCGACCACGTCGCAGCCGGCATCGGTGCCGGCTCCGGCAAGACCAAAGCCGCGCGCCAACTGCTGGCCAACCTGAAGCACAAG
>DAOTYZ010000259.1:0-3108 GCA_034434555.1 Candidatus Roseilinea sp. | reverse complement strand
TTGCCAATTGCGCAGTCCACGCCAGTATGATGAATTCGTGGACACGGCATGCCGCGCTGTCGCTCAGAATGACGAGGGTGAGGCAAGGCGCTGTGCTGACCCCGCAGCGCCTCAGCTTGCGAGCGCACCCCCTCAGCTTTTGCTTATAGCCCATGCTAGAATCGCATTGAATAGAAGGCCGTGTTCACAAGCACTGCGCCCAGGCGCGGTGTTTATCCTGCACAAAAGGCAACTCAGGCCATGGCCTGGTTGCCTTTTTTAATACCGGAAGAGGAGCAAACCGATGAGTGACTTTCTCGTTCGCGGCAGCTTGGCCGAAGTTGACCCAGAAGTCGCCGAGCTGATCCGCCATGAGCACGCCCGCCAGCTCCACAAGCTGATCATGATCGCCAGCGAGTCGTATGTGCCGGCTGCTGTGCGCGAGGCGGAGGGTTCGGTCTTTCAGAACATCTATGCCGAGGGCTATCCCCACGCCGATCTGCACGGGCTGGACGAGGCCGCGCTGCTGGACTATGACTACCAACTGGCCTTTTACCGGCGCAACGGCGACCGGCGCTATTACAAGGGCGTGGAGTTCTGCAACCTGGTCGAGGCGCTCGCCCAGCGGCGCGCGGCAGAGGCCTTCTGCCCGCCGGGGATGCGGCCAGAACAATTGTTCGTCAACGTCCAGCCGCTGAGCGGCGCGATCGCCAACGTGGCCGTTTACCACGCCCTGCTTCAGCCGGGTGAGACGGTGATGACGCTCGACCTATTGCACGGCGGCCACCTCTCGCACGGCAGCCCGGTGAACTTCACCGGCCAGCGCCAGCGCGTGGTGCATTACCGCGTCAACCCAGAGACCGAGCTGCTGGACTATGAGGAGATCCATGATCTGGCCCAGCGCGAGCGGCCTAAGCTGATCATCGCCGGCTTCACCTCCTATCCGTGGGCGCCGGACTTCGCCAAGTTCCGCGCCATCGCCGACGCGGTGGGCGCGTATCTATTGGCCGACATCGCGCACGCCGCCGGCCTGGCCGCCGCCGGCGCTTATCCCAATCCGGTGGGGATCGCCCACGTCACCGTCTTCACCACCCACAAGACCATGATGGGGCCGCGCGGCGCCGTGATCATCACCACCGACCCGGAGATCGCCAAACGGGTTGATCGGGCGGTCTTCCCCGGCCTGCAGGGCGGCCCGCACATGAACAAAGTCGCCGGTATGGCCACCATGTTCAAGCTGGCCCAGACGCCCCAGTTCAGGGCGCTCCAGCATCAGATCGTCAAGAACGCGGTCGCGCTGAGCGAGGGATTCAAGGCCAACGGGCTGCGCGTGGCATACGGCGGCACCAACACGCACATGGTGCTGCTGGATTGCAAGTCGGTCGCTCAACACGACGGCGTGCCGCTGATGGGCAACGTCGCCTCGCGCATCCTCGATCTGATCGGCATCGTTTGTAACCGCAACACCATCCCCGGCGATCCGGACGCCGGCCGGCCAAGCGCGCTGCGCTTCGGCACGCCCTGGGTGACCCAGCGCGGGCTGGACGAGGCCGACATGCGCGCGATCGCCGACGTCATCGCCGGCGTGCTCAAGACGGCCAAGCCCTATGTGCAGGCCGGCAAGAAGGCGGCCGTTCCGGCCGCGCGGGTGGACTTCGACGCATTGATGGAAGGGGCTGCCCGCGTCGAGGCGCTGGTCGCCAAGGCCGGCTGCGACGTTGACCTGCCGCGCGAGGGCTATCCCTTCACCTGGTATGCGACGAACGGCGCGCCGGCAACCGCGACGCGGCGCGTCGCGGTCAGCGGCCCAAACGCCGCCGGCTTTCTGCGGGTGGTCCTGGGGCGCGCCGTGGACGACGTGGCACAGCCGACCGAAGTGACCCTCCTGGGGCGCAACCGCGCCCCGCTCTGCCAGGCCACCTTGCACAAGACCGCGACCGGCTTCGCGCTGGACGTGCCGGCTCACCACGCTGAGCGCGTTATCCGTTGGCTGCGCGCCCTCTCCGATGGCTACGTGATCTTCGACGACGCGGAGGTCGGGCTGGACATCCCCGGCTCAGTCGTGGTGAGATGACGTTGCTGAAGACCGGCCTGCGCTATCTGCTGCGCCGGCCGCTGCAATCCATCCTGTGCATCCTCGGTGTCGCGCTGGGGGTGGCGATGGTGATCGCCATTGACCTGGCCAACGGCAGCGCCGCGCGCGCCTTCGAGCTGAGCACCGAGACGGTGGCTGGCCGCGCCACCCATCAGATCGTCGGCAGCGGGGCCGGCTTGGACGAGGCGGTCTATCGCCGGCTAAAGGTCGAGCTGGGCGTGCGCGAGGCTGCGCCGGTGGTCGAGTCTTACGCGGTCGCCATCGAGCTTGATCAGCAACCTTTGCGCGTGTTGGGCGTGGACGCCTTCGCCGAAGCGCCCTTCCGAAGCTATCTCGGTCAGGGCGATCTCCCGCTTCGCCAGGGCGACCTGACGGATTTCTTCGTCCGGCCCGATGCGCTGCTCATTGGTCAGGAGACGGCGGCGCGCTACGGGCTGCGCCTGGGCGATGCGCTCACCCTGCGGGCCGGCGACGTGCGACGGACGATGCGCATCGCCGGCATGTTGAACCCAGCCGATGACCGCAGCCGGCGCGCGCTGGACGGCTTGGCGATCGTTGACCTCAGCACCGCCCAAGAGCTATTCAACATGACCGGCCGGCTGAGCCACATAGACCTGATCGCTGATGAGCGCACTGCGGCCGGCCGCGCCCTGCTCGACCGCATCCGCGCCGTCCTGCCTCCAGGCGCAGCGATCGTCAAGCCAAGCGCCCGCAGCCAGAGCGTGGAGAGCCTCACCGACGCCTTTCGGCTGAACCTAACCGCGCTCAGCCTGCTGGCGCTGGTGGTGGGCATGTTCCTGATCTACAACACGATCACCTTCTCGGTCGTCCAGCGCCGGCCCATCATCGGCACCCTGCGCTGCCTGGGGGTGACCCAAGCCGAGGTCTTTCGCCAGGTCCTCTTAGAGACGCTGCTGCTCGGCGCGATCGGGGGCGTGCTCGGCATCGGCCTGGGCATCCTGCTCGGTCGGGGCGCAGTCGGGCTGGTGAGCCAGACGATCAACGACCTGTATTACACGGTCAACGTGCGCTCG